>JAACFD010000146.1 GCA_009937555.1 Chlamydiales bacterium
CGAAGTCGCTTGTGCTTCATAAAACCATCATACTTTTTCATCAGTAGATGAGAGTCAATTTGCTTCATGGTGTCTAAAATTACTCCCACTAAAATAAGTAAAGAGGTTCCTCCAAAAAACTGGCTAATTGAGGGATCAACCCCCATTAATTTACCCATTAACCATGGCGTTATGGCTATAAAAGCTAGGAATACAGCACCAACTAAGGTAATCCTATTCATTACATGCTCCAAGAACTCTGCTGTGGGGCGCCCCTGACGGATGCCTGGAATAAATGCTCCATTTCTTTTCATATCAGAAGCAATTTGCTCAGGATGGAATTGAGTTGCTGTCCAAAAATACGTAAAGAAAATAATTAAAAATACCATAATACCAGTATGCAAAGTACTTCCTGGTGAAAGCCAGTACGCTAATTCTTTTACCCATCCTGTACCTATGAAGTGCCCCATAGTCGCAGGAAACATCAATAGTGAAGACGCAAAAATTACTGGAATCACACCTGCATAGTTAAGTTTTAGTGGAATAAAGGAGTTAGTTCCCTGTACTTCTTTCCTGCCAACAACTCTTCTAGCGTATTGAAGAGGGATCTTTCTCTGTCCTTGTATCACCAGAATAGTCCCAACTATGACAAAAACAAATATTGATATAAGTACAAGCAGAGTACTTAGAGTTAATTGTCCCGTTTCTTGTGATTCTAAATTAAGTTGTTGAAGTATGTTCCCCATTGCGGATGGTAGAGAGTGAAGGATATTCACTGTAATGATTAAGCTAATTCCATTACCTATCCCATACTCAGATATCTGCTCACCAAGCCACATTAGTATCAAGGTACCTGCTGTCATACTGCACATTACAATAAGATAAAACAGGATTGGCATTGAAAACATCTTAATATCAGTTAATTGAGATAGAATAATACCAGGTTTTTCAAAGTTTAACATGTAAGCAAATCTAGCAAATAGAAATGACTGAATTGCGGATAAGACTAGAGTTAAAATTCGAGTCCACTTTGTAAGCTTTCTCCTTCCAATCTCAGCATTTTCTTTCAGCTCTCTTTGTAAACCAGGCATTAAAGCAAGCAAAAGCTGCATAATAATAGAGGCTGATATATAAGGTATTACCCCAAGTGCAGTTAGTGTCATGTGAGAAAAAGCACCGCCTGAAAAAACATCTACAAGCTGAAAGAGGTTTTGGCCTCCGCCTGTAGCTGCCCTAAAGAAGTTTACAACTAAATCTCCATTGATTCCTGGTACAGGTATGAATCCACCTACTCTACAAGCAGCAAGTACAAGAAGAGTGAAGATAATTTTCTTTTTTAGCTCAGGTACGCTAAAAACTTTTTTTATGCTCTCAATCATGTGATAATCTATGTGGGGTTATACTTAGCTCATTAAATCTTCTTTAACAAAGATCAATGAGCTTAAAGCAAAAAAAAAAATAAATAAATCTAAATTAGCTAATTTTTTGAAAATCAATTTTTGATTTAGCTAATTTCTCTTCTGCACTTTTAGAAAAGTGATGAGCTTTTATAGTAACTTTTTTAGTTAAGTCACCGTTTCCTAGTATTTTAAGAATCTCACAGTTGTTACCAATGTAGCCATGTTTTCTTAATGAATCTAGAGAAACTTCTTCACCATCAGAAAAGATTTCATTGATTTCATCTAGATTAATAGCACAACGGTTATCCTTAATAAATCGACCTCTAGAGAAACCTCTAACAGGAAGTTTCATGTAAAGTGGAAACTGTCCACCCTCTTTACCGTATCTTCTTTTGTAACCTGAACGAGCTCCTTGTCCCTTTTGTCCACGTCCAGATGTTTTACCTAGACCTGAGCCCGGACCTCTACCAACTCTTTTTGTTCTTCTAGTTCTCTTCGATGAATCATTTAAATTATGTAATTCAAGCATTTTGGCCTCTCATTTTCTTAATCTCTTCTCTATTTCTTAAAAGAGATAAGGCTTTAAATGTAGCTTTTACAAGGTTAATTGGGTTATTAGAACCTAATGATTTAGCTACAACATCTTTAATTCCTGCAAACTCTAAAACTGAACGCATCTTAGAACCTGCGATAACTCCTGTTCCTTCTGGAGCAGGTTTAAGTAAAACTCTAGCTCCGTCCCAGTCTACAATAATTTTATGAGGGATTGTCGTACCTTCAGTCTCAAAACGGATAACATTTTTTCTAGCCGCTTCGCCACCTTTCTTGATGGAGTCTGAAAGCTCATTAGCTTTAGCAAAGCCGTAGCCTACGCCACCATCTTTATCACCAACTAAGATTAAGGCTGAAAAGCTAAACTTTCTACCACCTTTAAGCACTTTAACACAGCGGTTAATGTGTAAGACTTTTTCTTCGTACTTGTCTTCTTCTTTTTTCTTTTCTTTTGCCATTTTATGCAAGTCCCTTTAAATTAAAATTCTAAACCAGATTCTCTAGCAGCATCTGCAAATGCTTTAACTGCACCGTGGTACTTAAGGTACCCTCTGTCGAAGCGAACTTTTTTCACGCCTTTATCTACAGCTTTCTTTGCTAAAGTCTGTCCCACTTTTTGAGCAATCTCTTTAGTATTCTTATTTCTTTCTTTAAGGCCCATTTCTTTACTTAAAGATGAGTAAGAAGCTAAAGTTTTCCCAGCATCGTCATCTATAAGCTGGCCATAAATATTTTGGTTGGACTTAAACACGCTAAGACGAGGCTTTTCAGCTGTCCCATGGATAGATCTTCTTACCCTACGGGTTCTTTTTAGTCTTAATTGTTTTTTCTTTTTAAGGCTATTTTCCATGATTTCCTCTATATATTACTTACCGGTTTTTCCAGCTTTTCTTCTTACGTATTCACCAACATATCTTACACCTTTACCTTTATAAGGTTCTGGTGGCTTCATAGCTCTAATTTGAGCGCAAAATTGACCAACTTGTTGCTTGTCAATTCCAGTCACTGTAACTAAAGTGTTTTTCTCAACAGTAACAGATAAACCTTGTGGAATGTCTACCAATGTTGGGTGTGAAAAACCTAAAGAAAGATCTAGTTGCTGACCTTTTACTGCAGCTCTGTAACCAACTCCGATTAACTCTAACTGCTTAGAAAAACCTTTGCTAGTACCTTCAATTAGGTTACTAATTAAAGTGTGGTATAGGCCTTGAAACTTAGAAAAACCTTTCTGGTTTTCGTCGTAGCTTAAGTAAATCTCTTGCCCATCTAATTTGATCGCTAAACCTTCTTTCACTTCTACATCAAGTTGTCCTTTTGGACCCTTTACGATTACTTTTGAACCGTCGACTTTTACATCAGTTCCTTGAGGCACTACAATCGGTTTTTTACCTTTTCGAGACATTTTTTCTCCTTATCTTACCAAACAAAGCAAAGTACTTCGCCACCAACAGACTCTTTTCTAGCTTTTAAGCCACTCATTACGCCTTTGGATGTTGTTAGAATACTAGTTCCCATACCACCTAAAACCATTGGTATGTTTTCTTTTGTCACGTATTTTCTTACGCCAGGCTTAGAGTGTCGATTAATCGAATTAATAACAGGCTTTCTGCCTTTGCCGTACTTTAAATAAATTCTTAACGTTCTTTTAGGCTCTTCTTTACTAACTAAAAAGTGTTTTACATAGCCTTCTTCAAGTAGAACTCTTGCGATTTCTTCTTTTAATTTGCTCCAGCTGATATCAACAAACTTGTGTTTAGCTTGAGAGGCATTTCTGATTCTCGTTAGTAAGTCCGCTATTGGGTCACTAAGTGCCATTTTTTACTCCTTAACCTATTTCTTAAAAGGTATTCCTAAGTCTACTAATAAAGTTTCACACTCTTCATTACTTTGTGCTGAAGTAACAAAAGTGATGTCCATTCCAACTGTTCTTTTTACAGCATCAAGATCTAGTTCAGGGAAAACTTGGTGGTCTTTTAGGCCTAAAGAATAGTTACCTTTACCATCAAACTTTTTATTAAATCCTCTGAAGTCTAAAATTCTAGGAGACACGATATTACAGAAACGGTCGATAAAATCATACATTCTATTTCCGCGTAGTGTAACTTTTAGGCCAATTGGCATACCTTCGCGTAATTTGAAATTTGAAATAGACTTTTTAGCATTAGTAACAACTGGCTTTTGCCCAGCTATTACTGCTAGTTCTTTTACACAGTCCTCAATAACGCCTTTATCTCTTGCAAGGTCACCTAGTCCCATATTTAGCACAACTTTAACCATTTTAGGTACAAGCATAGGGTTTTTGTAACCAAACTTGTCTGTAAGCTTTTTGCGTGTATCTTGTAAGTACTTTTTCTTTAACCTAGACATAGTTCAACTCTCACATTATTTCTTTTTCTTGACTGGGCGATAAACAACCTCTTTACCTTTATCAAGATAATAAAGCTCGCGATCATTAGTCTTTTTATTAAGTCTTGTTTTTAGCTTTAAAGGCTCACCGTTTTCATTACAAACAGCTACATTAGAAATATGTACAGGTGCTTCAAGCTCTAAAATACCACCTTGTGGATTCTGCTCTGACTTTTTAACATGCTTTTTCTTAACGTTAATGCCCTGAACAATTACTTTGTCATCATTCTTGCTTAAAACCAAGCCAGTTTTGCCTTTATCATTGCCCGCTAGGAGCACCACTTGGTCGCCTTCTCTTAATTTTTTACTCATTATGGTCTCCTTTAAATTACTTCTGGCGCTAGTGAGCAAATTTTTACATAGCCTTTCTCTCTAACCTCTCTAGGAATAGAGCCGAAAATACGTGTACCTTTTGGGTTTCCTTTCTCATCAATAATCACGCAGGAGTTTTTATCAAACTTTAAGTAGGAACCGTCTTTTCTTCTGATGTAGTAGTTAGTTCTAACAATAACAGCCTTAACAACTTCACCTTTTTTAACAGATGCTCCAGGATCTGATGCCTTTACGGAACATACTACAACATCACCTACAGAAGCATACCTTCTTTTAGAGCCTCCCAACACCTTAAAGCACTTTACTCTTTTAGCTCCGGTGTTGTCTGCGACTTCAAGCTCGCTCTCTTGTTGAATCATTGCTTTTCTCCAATCATTTATCTATTTTATTAACGGGCTAATGCAGATTTTTTAATGCCCACAACTCTCCAACACTTACTCTTCGAAAGAGGGCGAGTCTCTTCTATAGTTACTTCATCTCCGATGCGCGCTTCGTTTTTCTCATCGTGTGCGTAGTATCTTTTGTACATGGTAACTACTTTTTGGTATCTAGGGTGTCTGATGTCTCTTCCAACTCTGACAACAATAGATTTGTCCATCTTATCAGAAACAACGATTCCCTTTTTTACTTTTTTATGTTTCACATTTTCGTCTTTGGACATAGCTTAACCTTGCTTGTTTTGCTTTTCATTAATTATTGTTAGCGTGCGGGCTATATCCCTTCTAACAGCTCTTAAATCTGAAGGTTTTTCTAGCTTTTTTGTCGCTACTTTTTCGTTACGAATCTTGAAAAGCTCTTCGCGCAACTCTTCTAGCTTTGCTTCTAAGCTTTCTACAGATTGGTCTCTTAACTCACTTGCCTTGGTCATGATTACCCTCTTATACTTGTTCTAGTCTTTCGACAAATCTAGTTCTAAGTGCTAA
>JAACFD010000147.1 GCA_009937555.1 Chlamydiales bacterium
CATCTAAAGTTTTAAAAGCTTCAAGATGCTGATCGATTGTAAAATCTTTCAGTTCTTCTAGATTATATTTATCTGCTAAACCTTTAAATTCAGAGATTGTCTCTGCGACTTCAGTATACTCTTGACCCCCTTCTTCCTTAAGCCCTGCTAATGAGCCTTCAAGTATCCCTCTTAGCCTTCCTGAGAAAATATCCTTAACATCCTCTAGAGTACACAAAGCATTTACAGCTTCACTAAAGTCTGCTGACGGGAATAGAGCTAGCCTAGTTGCTATTTCAGCTAACAAGCCTTTGGCATATACCAGATCGTCTGGGCTTTCTAAGTGCTTGCCTGCTAGCTCAACTAAAAACCCTACAGGGTCATCTTGATCACTCAGCTCCAACTTAGTAAAGGCATTGTTAAGCCTTGCTAACAGACTTTCTTTTGATATAGGAAGATTTGATAATAAATCAACTAAGGCACTATCCCCCATTTCTGGTCTAAATAGTTCAATGACTTTGTCTTTCAAACGAAGTTCAAAAGGATCCTTATCACACACTAACTCTTTTAATTTTGAGGCTGAACTTTCCATAGTTGTTACATCTAAACTGTCATCAGACTTGTGCAACTCTTGACTTGCTCTTTGATACTCTTCTTGCTTCGCTCCTTCTATACTAGCTCGCTCCTCAATACTTATAGCATCATTTCTTGTGTGATCGTAGTACTCATGCTTTGCTTTTTTAAGGCTGCCATCACCTTGGATGTTAAAGTCAATAGTTAGCGCTTTTATACTCTTGTCAAGCTCCCCCATGTCCACATCCCCTTTAAGCAGAGGACTTAGAAGGCCATTATTAATTACATCAGTGAAAAAGCTTTCTACAACATCATTTACACGACCCGCTAACTTCTCCCAGTACTCTCCATCATCTCTTGTAGCAGCCTTTTTACTGAAAACTTCTAACTTAATCTTCTTAGTAACTCCAGTAGTTTGGTTTTTAAGAGAGACTACTACTCCTTTTTGCAAACGATCTTTGATTTCTTTGCCACTGTAAGCACCTAGCTTTTCAGCTTCAATGTTCCAGCTATCATCTCCTGATCCACCAACCTTCATATTTAGAGCCTTAAGTTAAAGTTGTCGACCTTCCCTGGATGCAATTTTCATGCCTCTTACAATGACTCTAATAAAAGCTCATAACAAGCCCCTTAGGGGTAATGAGATAAAAGGGTGATATTATTTACACTTTACCTAGCGAAACTCTTCTTCAAAACAGGAAATAATTGCCACTACCCTGAAAAGTCTTCCTTGCCTCTAAACATGAATATCCCCTATTTTAGCTAAATAATGCCCCATTGCCTGGAGATACTTTTTGATGTTAAATACGTATTCATTAGTAGACTTGACTCATGCCTTAGATCCTTCTATACCTTCATTTAACGGTCGCTGTGGCTTTGAAATGAGCCTTAAGTCAGACTATGACAAAGGAGTGAAGATCTATAGCTACAAATGCCACGCAGGTATTGGCACTCATATAGATGCTCCCTCCCACTTTATCCCTAATGCTAGTGATGTTGCTAGTATAGAGCTTGAAAGTTGTCTAGCCCCACTTTGCATTATTGATGTTTCTGATAGGGCTCATGAAGACTTTTTTTTACAAGTAAAAGATATACAAGAATTTGAAAAGACTACAAAAGCCATTGAAAAAGAAAGTTTTGTCGCCCTACATACTGGCTGGGATAAGAGATGGTCCGATAATCAAAGGTATCGAAATGTAAAAGAAGATAAGCGCATGCACTTCCCTGGGTTCTCTCCCGACGCAGCAAGTTACTTACTAGAAAAAAACATAAAAGGAATTGGAATCGACACACTAAGTCCAGATGGGAGTGCAGAAAGCTACCCTGTGCACCAACTAATTTTATCTGAAGGGAAGTATATCATTGAAAATCTCAATAAGCTCTCTGCAGTTCCTTCGCTTGGGGCTCATGTCTTACACGCCCCTTCTAAAGTAAAGGGTGGCACAGAAGCTTTTGTTCGTTCTATTGCTTTTGTAAAAAAATAATAGCACTAGAGCTAAAGTTCATTTTTTATCAAAAGTATTAAAAAAATATGGCTTTATTGTATTTGCTGATGAAATTTACCTTCAAACTCATCACCAAGGAAAGGCTCATTCAATTGCAGAGTACCTCCCCACTCAAACAATTAGAGGTTCAAGCCTGTCAAAAGACTTTTCAGCAGGAGGCTACCGTCTAGGCTGGGCTGTGTTTCCAAAAGAACTGCGTAGATTAAAAACATATATGGCAGCTCTAGGTACAAGCTCTTATAGCTGCGCACCACTACCCCAGCAGTATGCTGCTATTAAAGCTTTTAGTAGGCATCCTTCACTAGAGCAATACTTAAAAAACACTCAGGCTGTATTAAGCTTCCTTTCAATAGCTTGCCAAAAAGAATTCTCTAAACTTGATATCTACTGCTTTAGACCACGGGCAGCTTGGTATTTGCTTTTAGACTTTGAAAAGCACCGTAATTTGCTTGAGAGTAAAGGTATAACAAGCTCTAAAGAGCTAGCTATCAGACTTGTTGAAGAAATAGGCATGGTTTTTGTTCCTGGAGAAGCCTTTGGCTTAGACAGCAAACGTTATTTTTTGCGAGCTTCATATGTAGACTTTAATGGCTCTGAAGCTGTTAATGCTCTTACTTCTTCTGATTTTGAAAATCAAATGAGAGAAAATATTGCCAAACACCTTTTCTCAGGCTTTGCTGTTCTTTCTAAATGGTTAGAAAGTTAATCTGAGAAGGGATGTAAAAACAAAAAGCTAAAGTACGCAAAGCTTTTTTGTAGAAATGAACTTTCTTTCTTACACCTTAGAGCATGCTGATTAATCCGATCAAAACATATCTGGTAAAGATCTGAGGATGAAACAAGTTCAAGCTCCATCATAAGATAACAAAATTCTGCTGTTAGTTGTCTATTTTTTGACAACTTTTTACAAGCTCTTTGACAAGCATCTTGTAAAAAACTTAGAGACAAAGAAAAGTGCTTAAAGAAAAAGTAAAGGGACCGAGCTTGTATTACAAGCTGCTTTTTTTCTAAAGAACTGAGCTTTCTTTGGCATGCTTGCTTTTCAAAACAGTCCACTTGCCACATTACCCATGCATTAAAGCTTGATTTTGAGACAGTAAATTGTTTAGAATTTTTCCTTTCTTCGTATTTATTTTTAAGTAGAAAGCTTCGTTTAGCTAAAGTATCCACCGATGTTTTACCTGAAATTTTTCGCTTCTTCATGCTTGATCTCCCAATTACTAATGAGATATCGGCAAAGTAAGAGGAAAAATTTAATAAAACTTGCTTTAAGATGCTTGATATCCACTCTCATGGAACCTAAGCCCTAGAGTAGCTATTATGTAACCTTACTAAACTTATGACAAAAAAATAAAATTTTAATTTACAACAACTTAACACTAATAGTTTATAATCAACACTTTAAAACCAACTCAGGATAGGAAAAGACATGAAGCAAAAAGATAAACAAGGATGTTTTTCAAACTTCACCTTTATTAACCAGTATGAAGTAGACCCTGATAATCTACCTTCTTTCAAGAGAATTAAGCTTAATGACTTCTCAATGAGAGGAACAAAGAGGTTTTTGCAGCATATACGTAAAATCAAAAACTATAAGCACCAGTCAGAATACGAAAAGCTAAGCGTAGTTAAACACCCTAAAATGGGTTATGGCGTCCTTGCTAGAGAAGCGATTAAAAAAGGTGAAGTTATCAGTCACTATGCTGGTGAAATATGCTCATCTATTAAAGCTAATTTAGAGCATACTGATAATGCCTATCTATTCACTCTAGCAGGTTGTGGTCTCCCCCGTTTTCGCCGTTGGCTTATCAACGCTAAAGATAAAGGAAATATTTCTCGCTTTATCAATCACAGTCAAAAGAATGCTAACCTAGAGCTAGATATTCGCTTACTTCCTTCTGAAGAGCTTAATCAAGTATTCCCTTATATCTTTTTTGTTGCTTCTCGCGACATCAAAGCTGGTGAACAGCTCTTTTATGACTACGGCAATGATTACTGGAAGCAGTTAGGCATTACTCCTCATGAGGATAGCTCTAAAAGCTAGGCTAGCTCATAATTCATAGCAAAATCGCTTAACATAGCAAGATCCTCTGTAGATAGTTTAAGTTCTGCAGCCTTAGGACTGTCTACAGCACTTGCTACCCTAGTTGATCCAGGAATCACAAAGAGATTCTCTGAGTGATGAATTAGCCAAGATAGCATTACCTGATAGCTTGATACCTGATACTTTTGTGCTAGCTCTTGTATTGCTTTCTCGTTAGACATACGCTGGTGATGAAAGCTTCCACCTACAGGGCTATAAGCTATGTAGCTTACAGATTGTTCATAGCACTGCTGAACAAAGCCATTTGCTATATCTCTAGAGAAGTATAGGTTTAGCTTATTTTGAACCGATTCTATCCTCGTTATGCTTTGAGCTTCATTTAATTGCCGTATATCTACATTTGACAAGCCTACATGCGCTACAAGCCCTCTAGATTTAAGTTCTGCAAGAGCTTCAACACTTTCTTCAAAAGAGCAAGTAGAATCAGGCGCATGAAGCTGGTACAAAAATATTTGCTCCTGGCCAAGATCTTCTAGGCTTTTTTCACAGGCATTAATTAGGGCCTGCTTTTTTCCATTTACTCTCCACTGCCCATCAGGTCGAATACAGCCCCCTTTAGTTGCTATATACAGCTTATGAGAAGGGGTAAAGCCATTGTCACTCAAAGCTTTTCTAATCAATCTCTCATTATGCCCTGTCTCTGAATCATCCAAGCAATAAGCATTAGCCGTGTCAATAAAATTAACGCCAGTGTTTATTGAGCTTTGTATCACTTCTATTGCTTGAGCTTCACTTGGCCGCCCTACTTCAGATAGCGGCCAAGCCCCCAGACCTACTACACTAAGCTTTACGTTAGTATTTCCTAGTTCACGGTATAGCATAAAGAACCTCCAATATAATTCATAAAATTTACGATATAACAAATTTCACCTTAAAGAACACTAAAGAAGAAATTTAGGTCTTGATAAAAAGTGACGAATATAGAAAAAAAGAAAAAAATATCTTTAAAAAAAAACTAAAGATTACGTAGAGTCTAAAAGATCCCTGACCCCAGAAACACGAGCTGGAGTCAGGGAGGAGTGGACGCTTTTCAGGCTTAATCGAGCATGCAGCCTGTAAAACGCCTTGACTTTTCTCCTACACTTTGGCTGCCTTTATGGCGGGCCAAAGAAGTAGGCTAGCTATTGCCCCCATTTGTCTCATTACAACAAATATTTTAATGAATAATAGCCCTTTTCCCAGATAAACTGCAAGACTTGCTTAATGACAGAATATAAAATACTCATAGGTATAGTGTAAACCTACTAGCATGAAAATCTGCTATTTTTTTTAATATAAAACATAGGCACAAGATAGTAATTAGGTTAA
>JAACFD010000148.1 GCA_009937555.1 Chlamydiales bacterium
AATTCTAATTATCTTCTTAAGCTTTTTTGGCTGGAACTTTTTTATGAAAGTGATGCAGGTGTTTTTAAATGATCAATATAATTTTCTAGCTAAAGAAAATGCTTATGCACTAGCGTATTTTGGGCTTTGCACTATTATTACTCAGGCTTTTTTAATTCCTTTTCTATCTAAACGCTATAGCTCCTCTCAATTCATTAAAGCCTCGACTTTAACCTTAGGCCTTTCTCTATTTGCAATGCCTTTTACCAATAGCTTAAAGCTATTTTACCTTGCTTTTACCTTTGCTGCTATCAGCTATAGTTTCATTCTTCCAAATGTAACTGCTGTTATGTCTAACCTCAACTCTTCAGATGCGCAAGGAAAGGTAATGGGTATTAGCCAAAGTATTCAGTCTTTTGCTAAAACAATAGCCCCCCTTCCAGCAGCCCTTTTAAGTGCTTATGACATTGCCTTGCCGCTATTTGCTAGTGGAGCTGCCTTACTACTCACCTGGTTTTTATTTACTTTTGTCTTCCGCTTAAGAAAAACACCTGTACTTAATACCTAATAAATTTAGAGTTCTACTTATGTTATTCACACATGCAATTACTGCCCTGCTCTTATACTTTGCAATCGTTTCTTTAATAGCTTATTTTTCCTATCACAAACAAAAGAATACTGAAGACTTCTTAATGGGTGGAAGAAGCTTAAACTTTTACCTGACCGCTCTTTCTGCACATGCTAGTGATATGAGTAGCTGGTTGTTTATAGGTTTTCCTGTCGCTGTTTATAAATTTGGACTTGAAGAGTCTTGGGCTGCTGCAGGCCTTTTGATAGGCATGTTTTTAAACTGGACCTTGATAGCAAAGCCTCTTAGAATAGCAACTGAGAGTAGAGATAATCTATCTCTTCCAAGTTATCTAGAAAACGCTTTTGGAGACAAAAGCGGCATTGTACGTTTAGTGTCTAGTCTAGCTCTTCTTTTCTTTTTTACTGTCTATATTGCTTCTGGTCTACAGGGAATTGGTATCTTATTTGAATCTCTATTCTCTATAGATTACCAGTACGGAATATTCACCGCTTCAATTTTAGTTATCCTATACACAATGATGGGAGGCTTTGTTACGGTTGCCTGGACAGACTTGTTTCAAGCCCTCTTTTTACTAGCTGCTATTATCTTAACTCCTTTACTAGCTTACCTAGAATTCCCTGAACTTTTTGATAGTACCACCTTTACTTTAACAGGCATCACCCCTTTTAAAAATTCTGGTTCATGGGTGATCGCTCTTTTTCTTAGTTTAGGTTGGGGCCTTGGTTATTTTGGACAACCTCATATTCTAAGTAAATTCATGGGAATCAAAGACCCTAATGAAATCAAAAAATCAAGATTAGTTGGGGTTTTATGGCAATTTTTAGCTCTTAGTGCAGCAGTAGCTGTGGGTATTGTAGGTATTGCTTTCTTCCCAGAAGGTCTAGATAATTCCGAGCGGCTATTCATTGAAATTGTAAAGGTATTATTCAACCCCTTCATTGCAAGCTTTATCCTTTGCGGGGTATTAGCTGCTACATTGTCAACTATTGATACAATGCTTTTAGTTTCAGCTTCTAGTATAAGTGAGGATTTTTTTGATAAATACTTTCCTCAAAAAAATGAGAAAAAGAAGCTGTTAACAGCACGCCTTAGCTTAATGGTTATGGGCTTAGTGGCTTTTGCTATTGCCCACTTAAGGGTCTCTTCTGTCTTTGAGCTTGTAGCTTACTCTTGGTCAGGCTTGGGCTGTATATTTGGCCCTCTAGTAATTGCTTCGCTATATTTAAGCAAAATCTCGTCAAAAAAAGCTGTTTTGACCAGCATTATAGCTTTTGTTGTCTCAATAGCTTGGCCTTATTTCCAGGCTATGCCTGGTGAGTGTTTAATCGCTTCAATGAATATAAAGGAAGCGCCTACTATGGTAGTAGGCTATATCCTTTGTTTTACTTGCTTACTTTTTCCTGTGAAAAAGGCCGTTTAAACTAAACGGTCTCTAGCATTTCTTGAAGCTCCCCAGACTCATAAAGAGCTAGCACGATATCACAGCCCCCTATAAACTCACCTTTAATATAAAGCTGAGGAATGGTAGGCCAATCTGAAAATTCCTTTATGCCTTGTCTAAGAGCGTCATCTTCTAGTACATTACGATCTAAATACTTAACTTTTAAATCGCCTAAAATAAAGGCTACTTTTTGTGAAAAACCACACATTGGCATTAGCTTGCTGCCCTTCATGTAAAGGACTACTGCGTTTTCTTTAATATCTTCAGCTATTTGCTTTTTAGCTTCTTCTATTTCACTTTGATCTAGCATTGTTTTTTCTCATCTCCCATTTTTCTGGTGTAAATGTTTGCAGGCCTAAAGCATGCAATTCTTCTTCAAAATACTTTTTTAAGCTATTCATTACTAATTGATGTTGCTTTACTAGGCTTAAGCCTTCAAACTGGGCACTAATAACTATACCCTGAAAATGCACCTCATCATCACTTAATATGTGCACCTCAGCATCAGGCAATTCTTTTACAATAGCTTCTTTAATTTTTTCCCTCATGAAAACCGCCTTTTTGGGAAGTAGTTTATCAATAGGGCGAGAAAAGTACAATAAGCTCTCATAAGAAAAAAAGTTTAAATAAAATTTACCCTTTTTGATAAATTGGTGACAAACCAAGGATCGCTGTGTTCACTAAAAAGTATTACTACATTTTTATTCTTTTACTGTCTTTACTATCAAAAACTTATGCTGAGACCCCAAGTTTCTGGCATCAAGCTACTGAAAATGATTTGAATGCTATCGTCTCTATTATAGACAAACACTACCCTGCCCATTCACTCCCTGGACAAAACCAGGTTAAAAGCTCACAAGAGTTGGCATATAAGCAAGCTCTTGAAAGTTTGAAGGATGTTGATTCATATGAGGATTACAACGCTTTACTAAGGCGCTTTATCTCTTCCTATAAAAACCCTATGCTAAGGCTTCAAGCTAAATTGCAGCCTATTACCAAGCTTTGGCCAGGCTTTCTAGTCAGTTATCAAAGAGGAGGTTTCTATGTCTCTTCAGTAACTAATGATAAGCAACGCTTTTCATCACTACCTCCTTATGGGGCTAAGCTTGAGCGATGCAACCAACAGTCGCCAGAAGAGTTTATCGAAGAGCATTTGCTTCCTTATTTCACTCTTGAAAAAAACCCGGCAAGCCTTGCGATTATGGCTCCTCATATTTTTTCAAGTAAATACAACTTACTATATGGAACACTTAAAGACTGTGAGTTTAGCTTTGAGCAAGAAAATTTCTCTATACAGCTAGGTTTTAAGTATGAAGAGAGTAAAAAAATTGATGCTCATCTAGGAAAAGTTTTTTATGAGAATCGCTACGATATTTCATTTAAAGACTACTTAGAAAATGGACTATGGGTATCTCTACCTCACTTCAGTCCTCAAGGTACTAGTGAAGAAAAACTACTCAATAACCTTTTAAAGACAATTGAGCACCCTAAGAAAAAAGACCTTATTGTTATTGACCTAAGAAGTAACTCGGATTTAAGTTTAGAATGGCCTGTTGCCCTTTTTCGGTCTTTATATGGTAAGGATACTGTTAATTACTTCCATCCAATCAAAACTAGGGATGCCTTTTTAGTTTATAAAAAAACAGATCGATCCCTAGAGTTTTTACAAAACTCAGGAATTACTCCTTATGATAATTTTGATGTGAAAGCTCTTTTTAATAAAACTCTTCCTGAATATTCAAAAGAAGAAATAGCTAACTATGATCAGTTCATAGTAGCTCCAAGCCCTCTAGACTCATTAAAGGTTCGTCCAAGCACCTTAGAAAAACCCGATAGTTTTAGCTTTCTTACAAAGATATTTATCTTAATCAACTCAAAAACTTCTGGTGCTAGCCTTGTTTTTTTAGACTTAATGATGTCCATGCCTAATACAGTACTAATTGGCTCTCCTACTCAAAATGGTACCCCTTACTGCGCTCCTCAGAATTTTGAGCTACCAAGTGGCTTGCTGTTTCTTGAATGCCCTTTAGCTTTTTTCACTCCTTTTGAAAGAAAGCCTACAGACTATTTCACACCTGACTACCTTCACTTTTATAGTGATGATGCTGATAACAATATAGAGACTTTTGTTGAAGAAACTTATCAAAATTTAAAGTCTCCTGTAATAGATAGTGGTGATGAAGAACCTTCAGCTAAGCCAAAAGAAAAACACCTCTCTTATGCTTACTAATCTATAAACTATTCACTTTTCTATAAAGATGAGAATAAAACATGTCGTTTAATCTTGATGCAGCTGGGCAAATTATCACGCAAATATCCTATGCAATAGAAAGCTTTGATACAACAACATGTCCCGCTTCAGTACTAAACCCAGCAAAAAAAGCTTTCGAAAACCTTTCACAATCTTTTGAGAACTTTCGTGAAAACATTAATAGTTTTAAAGCAGAAAAAGAAGCTGAATTAGGAGGCATACTCTCTCACAGAAGCTCCTTAAAAACGATGCAAGAAACTCTTGAGAAGACTGAAACAAAATTTGAAGAAGATATCATTATATTAAATAAAACTATTCAGGCTTTTGAAGGAAGTGCTCAACTCAAAAAAGCAGCCCTTCAGGCAATTGCAAATATCAAAATCGCCATAACCTGTTCTAAAAAAGAAATTCAAAAAATTCAAGCCACAATTTCAGGTAAAGAAGAAAGGGTTTCAGGGATAGATCGCCTCATGGAATCTACTGCTTGTAAATATGAAAGCTTAATTAACCAGCAGGCGAAACAAATCACTAAAGGTATAAATACTGCTTTAAAAAAGCACTTTAAAAGTGCTGCTAGAAAAACCGTATTCAGGCAACAAGAGCTTCTCCATAGAATAGCTAGCTATAACTCTCTCCAAGAGTTAATCAAAGAGCTACAGCTGAAGGTAAATGAAGAGCTAGCTTCTATTGAGAGTATGTGGGAGAAGATGAGTAAGTCCGGAGTCACACAGGAAAACTTGAATGATTTTGTAGTTCTAAACCAAAGTAAGTTAGAGTTAACTGAAATATCTGATCTTCTAGCGTCTTTATTGGAAGACACTTATATAATATCAGGAGAGAATAGTGCTTTAATAGTTGAGACAAGCAATAGAATGTTTGAAGATATTGAAAGTGAAAATGGCGCATACCTAAGTGTTTTGGAAACAGCAAAAGCAATGTCAGAAGTAGATAGCGCAAAAGAAATGTTTGATAGTAAATGTGAAGCTTTATACCAAGAGTCTAAGAAAATTATCATAGAAAAAACAAAGCTTCTAGATTCTAAAACTTCAACTTTAACAGAAAGAATACACAAACTAGTTGCAGACTTAGCCACTGTTATAGATCTTGAAGATACACCTGTAGACCATTTGACATCCCCTTCTCCCTGAAAAGAATTATAATTATCTAAAGAGTCTCAAAGACTTTGGTATATCTTC
>JAACFD010000149.1 GCA_009937555.1 Chlamydiales bacterium
TGTTTTAGAAACCTAATTCGCTCACAGCTTCACCAAAATAGATTTCTCTATTTATTTTTTATTCTTTTAGTTATATCATTTTGTTTATTCGTTTTATTAAATGAATAGGCAGTTCAAAGTTTTAACACACTGCTTATTTTCAAACGCTAAGCTAGCATTCAGGAGAATTTTATGTGGAATAACAACTTTTTTATCGCCGTTCTAGCATTCTGCAGCCTGGCTATTGGATCTGTTTATGCTGATACTGACCAAGTTGCTCCATCTGAGCAAGAAGGCCAAGTAACAACTGAAGAAACTAATAGAGTATTTACAGGTAGAGTCAATGCTGATAAAGTAAGACTACGACTGCAACCAGCACTTGAGAGCCAAGTGGTAAAAGAGCTCAGTAAAGGAGACCTAGTCCTTGTAAATAGTGAAGAAGCAGATTTCTATAAGGTTGCGCCTCCAAAAGGACTTAAAGTTTTCATATTTAGAACATTTGTTCTAGATGATGCTATTGAGGGAAACCATGTAAATGTTAGACTTAATCCATCCTTAGAGTCTCCTGTTATCACTCAGTTAAACACCGGCGCTAAAGTTACAGGAATTGTAAATTCAGGAAATAGTAAGTGGTTAGAAATTGATCCTCCTGAAAATACTTTTTTCTACGTAGCCAAAGATTTCATTGCTGAAGCTGGAGATGCTGAGTTTATTCACTCTATGGCTAAAAGAGAGAAAGAAGTTAACCACCTTCTAAACTCTGCTTACTTAATTAGCCAAGCTGAGCTTAAGAAAAGCTTTGATGAGGTAGACTTTGAAAAGATGACACAAAACTTCCAGCGTGTCATTAATGACTACAGCGACTTCCCTGCTAAGATAGAAAAAGCGGAACATGCGATTAGCTTAATTCAAGATAGCTACCTAAAGAAGAAAATTGCTTTCCTGGAATCTCAAGCTGTTGCAAGTAACTGGAGACAAAAAAACTCAGAACTAAGCACTAAGATAGAGTCTTATGAGAGTCAATTAAACGACTTAGAAAGACAGCTAGATAAAGCCAGATCAGAGCTTAATAACCCAGACTATTTTGCTAGCCAAGCTTCTAGTGAAGAAAAAGAGCCTTCTGAAAGCGAAAGAAGCGCTATGGCTGACGAACTGATCAAGGAGTTCTCATTAAAATCTGAAGACCCTGAGATGTCCGAAAGAATGAAACAGTGGACAAATGTAGAAAAAGCACGCTTCCACATTTGGGCTATGTCAAACGAAGACAAGACTATTGATGATTTCTTAGGAGAAGAACAAACTAATAGTAAAGAGCTATCAGGTATTGTAGAGCCTTACTACAGCCCTGTAAAAAATAAGCCAGGTGACCACTTTTTAAGAGATATCGAAACAGGTGCTCCAATAGCTTATATCTACAGTACTAAAGTAGACTTACAAAAGAAAGTTGGCCAAAGAATTGCTATTAAGGCAAGCCCAAGACCAAACAACTTCTTTGCATACCCAGCCTACCATGTATGGTCAGCTGAGTAGAACTACTAGTTTCTAAAAAAGACAACCCTATAGCCCCATAGCAAAAGTTATGGGGCTATTTTTTTGATAAATATTATTATGGAACTAAGAGAATGGGCAGAGCAGATACTCTCTGCTAACACATTAGAGCTTAAACTAGAGGCTCCCCCAAAATTAACAGACCATAAACCTGGCCTAGCTAGAATCTGGGATACCCCCTGCAGACCTCATGGTATGCATTTTCATAAAAGATCAGACGAAGAGAAGCTACCTAAATTAAGGCAACTTGAAGACCCTGATAAAAGAGCCATGTGCCTCCATCGATTTGCTGGCCATGAACTACTTGCAATTGAAATTATGGCTTTTGCTTTACTTGCTTTCCCTAATTCTCCTCGCCACTTTCGCATGGGAATAGCTCAAACTATTAAAGATGAGCAAAAGCACCTTTCTTTATATATAGATCGTTTAAAAAATCTAGGCACTGAATTTGGGCAATACCCTCTTTATAAACACTTTTGGGCTCATGTAAAATACTTTAAAGATCCCATTAACTATGTCAGTGCGATGAACCTTACTTTTGAAATGGCAAACTTAGATTTTGCTCCTATGTATGGAAAGGCTTTTCAACAGTTCGAGGACTACGCATCTAGAGACCTAATGAAAATCATCCTAGAAGATGAAATAAAGCATGTAAAATTTGGCTGGAACTGGTTAAAGAAATTTAAACCTGATGCAGTCGATATGTGGCAAGCTTGGACTGATACCCAAACACCACTACTATTTCCTAAAAGAGCTAAAGGCAAATGTTTCATTAAGCAGCACCGCTTAGATGCAGGCATATCTGAGGAATGGGTTAACAAACTAGAGAATCAATAAAAACTTATCACTCCCTTAATCTTTTCTAAACCTGTAACGATTAATTTTCTCTCTTAATTAATTATTAAATAGCAGACCAAATTATGTTCAAAATAGATGTAATAAAATATTTTACATTAGCCACTTCTTGTGCCCTACTATTTTTTTGTAATCATGAAAGTAGCCTAATTGCTAGCGAGCCAGTAGAACCCTTTCATACAGAGCAAAATCACAATAATACAGCAGTATCGCCTGTGAGTAGATTAGCAATACCCCTTTTGCATTTAGGAGTTGAGTGGCACTTAAACGGAGAGTTCCAGGATAGCTTTCAACAGCTAACACAAGAATTTTTTCCTGAAGGACAAGATGCAAATAATTGGGAGGAAAAGCTTACTATTCACTACTGGGACGCTCTTGATAAACAGCAAATGCTCAGCTACCCTAGGGAGCTTTGTCAATTCTTAAAAAAGCAGTATAGTAGTAAAATTTATAAAAGAACTATCCATAAGAATAATAAGAGCATATTTTTTGAATGGGAACTAATACGTCCTGAAGAGGATAAAAGACATGAGTGGTTTAGAATTGTCAATCATAATAACTACACCATCGCCATTAGATATACTCTTAAAGATTTAGATAGGGTTGAGAAGCTAAGAGAATACTGGGAAAAAACACTTACCAATTTGCAAACTAAGCTTCCTCAAACACCCTCTATTGAAAAGCAAGAAGCTAGCGATCGCCAACAGCTGACTCAAGGGACTCAAGAATCTCATGATCAAAACTCCTCTCTATTTATATTCCATAACCATCAGTTAAACTGTACCTATTGCATACCCAGAAACTGGAAAATTACCAATAAACAAAAAGAAGAAAAGTTAATCACACTTCATGAGGACCCTAAAAAGTCATCAAACTTCCTGGTTTCAGCCTCAAGAGAGATTCAGGAACCTACTGATAACTATATACTAAGAAAACTAGAGGGTTATAAGCAAAAACTGCATTACGGTCTCCCTAAAGTAGAGAGTAAAGAGGATTTAACCCCTATTATATCAGAAGATAAGACAATATACCTGGTAGATTTCCAACCAAAGAAATTAGCTAACGGAAAGAAAATTCACTACTTAATTGCCTGGATACAAGAAGATGATAACTTTATTCATCGTATCACTTTCTCTTGTGTAGAAGAAAAGTTTAAGAAATTAAAACCAGCTTTTTTAGATATCTGCCAAAGTCTACGCTATCAGCCTTCTCGTTACATTGCTGCTACTGCATATCCTAAAAGCTTAGAAGAAAAAAAAGATGAGATAGAAAGTACAAGCAGCTAAAAGTTGCTGAAACCTCTACCTCACCTTTAACGTAGTAACTATTAGCTTGTAAACGAAGCTATATAATCTTGGATAGCTCTATACTCAGCCATTCCTTCAACTAGCATTACCTTGGAACTATTTAGTTCACTTTGCAAACTAATTAACTTAGCAAAATTTTTGCTAATCCCACGTTTTTTAGCTTCACTTGCTATCTCACTAATAAGCCTCTTAATATTACTTTGAATAGCATTTAAAGTAGCTTCTTGCTCTAGAGATGAGAGCTGTGCTGCTAGAAGCTCATCAGGGAGAGTTGTATCTTCAGCTACGGTTGATACTGCAGCGCTAGAACTATTTACTTTCATGATAACTACCTTATTTGCATCAATTCATTTCTAATGAAAGAGCAATAATTGCTGATAATGTATTAATCTTTGCTAACTGATCTTGGAGTAACTTTTGACCTTGCTCAAACCTTGCTTCAAGGGCTGTTTTTTTACTGTCCCAAATATTTATTTGTTCTATATTTGGTTTTGGCTTATCTATTTCTGCTTCAATTGCTGAAGTAAGTCTTCCTACAACAACAGCTATTTTCTGCATTTGCACAGATGCTTCTGTGTAACTTTTCTGCATTTGATCTAGTTGATTTAGTTGAGCATCTAAAGTTTGACTTGCTCCATTTAAACTTACTGCATCCGACATCCTAAACTCCCTTTTTATTATAATAAGATGTAAAAACAGCATAAGTATAGCACTGCAACATAAAGACTTTTTTTGAAATTTATTTAATTTCAATAAATTACTTTACCTACATTTCACTCTTCCTCTCTAAGTAGAGAGACAGCTCCCCTCAAAAAGACATTTAGTTAACTCATTTATAAAGCATTATGTTAAGATTTTGCAATAAGTCAGCTTAGAAGTATACTTAGTTAACTACGCTAATTACTAGTTATAATGTGGAGCAAAGCACATGTTTAGACCTATTCAAGGTGTCTATGTCGTCCCCTATTGTGAAAAAATCACCCCAGTAAACCATAAAAAAGAGAAGAGCAAGGAAGAGGTTTTCAACCTTGCAACCATGATCCACAGAATTAATAAAGACCCTAAAGAAGAAGAGGCTTTCTACCAAAGGTATAGAGAAAAGAAGAAAAAGCAAAAACAGTCCTCAACTACCTTTTACCAGGAGATGGCACAAGAAATTTTAAAAATAAAAAAACGCCCAAAACAACACCAGTTTACAGGTGTAGAAGACTTAACTTCTTATATTAAGTCAATCATTGAAGAGATTCTAGAAGCATACGAACTTATCCAAAACTTGGTACAGCCTCTTAAAGAACTTCTATTTGAAAAAGACCTACTTAAAAGAAAGCATAGGGAAGCCCCCTTAAACATACTTGAGCTTTCTTCCCAGGCTGTCTCAAACCTCAAACGAGACCTCTTATCTGAACATCAGAAATTGAAAGAAGATCTATCCTCTATGCACAGTACACTTATTGCAAAAACAAATGAGTGTATTGTTAAAGTTCAGCAATTTCTTTCCACTTCATCACTAGGTACTAACAATGAAGTACTACAAGATCTGTTTAGAACACTTGAGCTTTATGAAAAAGAGTATCGCTTTTACTTTAACTCTATCACATATATTAGGGACCTAGTAGAGAGCTATGAAAAAGACCAGCTGCTTAATTTCTTTGCAAAGCAAGCAAAACTACAGCTTAATGAAGCTGAGAAAAAGCAAGGTAAGCAACATGCCATATCTATTCTTT
>JAACFD010000013.1 GCA_009937555.1 Chlamydiales bacterium
CCCCAACCTATGCCCTTCTCTTACCTATTGCAGCCACACACATAGGTTTTTTTAATAGCTTGGATGAGTATGCATTAGAAAAAGGACACCTCTTTTCGCATCAGAAAACCGAATGGGCATTAATGATGGATAATACGTATAAGGTAGACCAAATATCACAGATTGGTAACTGCCTTAAACATAAAATCTCATACCAAAACAAGCTTTTTAGTATTGATAAGAACCAGGATATATTATTTTTTCAAGATAAAGACAGTCTATCATGCTCTATTAAGCATGTGCAGATACAACATAGAGAAAACCTATTATTAGCCTGTCATGCCGCTTACTTTCTAGGAGTTGAAGCTGAAAAAATACTAAATTCTGTAGCAGGTATAACAGCCAGTCAAGGTCGATTTTGTATATATGAAAAGCAGGGAGTACGTTACATAGATGATACATATAACGCAGCTCCTTTAGCTGTTTTAAAGGCTATTGAGTCTGTTTCTTGCAGTCAAAAAGAAGGAAGGAAAGTAGCTTTACTTGCTGATATGCTAGAACTCGGTAGTGAAAGTGACCGTTTTCATTCTGAAGTACTGGAAAAAGCTGTAGAAGATTTAGATCTTGTAATTACTTTGGGGGGGGCTTACAAGAAGAGTGCTCAAGAGCACTTTAACAAGGAAGATAAGATTAAAGGCTTTGATAGTTTTGAACAGGCGTGGGAGCAGGTAAAAAAAGAAATAAAAAAAGGAGACACAGTGCTTATTAAAGGAGCACGCTCTTTTAACTTAGAAAGAGTCTTCAAAGAATTAGCATTGGGTAGTTATGGCGATTGATTTATTACAGTATTTATTTAACTCATTAGGAGCTGAACTACCTGTAGCTTTCTCCTATTACTCGACAAAAATGATTCTCGGTCTAGTGAGTAGTTTGTTAATTTGTATCTTTTGTGGGCCTAGCTTCATAAAGAAATTATATGAGCTGAAGATAGGTCAGAGTATAAGAAAAGAAGAGTGCCCTCACCTTGCAGAACTCCATGCTAAAAAGCAAGATACGCCTACCATGGGTGGGGTGTTAATTATAATATCTCTACTTTTATCTTCAATTTTATGGATGGACTTTTCTTACCCATATACTTGGATTTTACTGATAACACTTTTAGTCCTTGGTGGTCTAGGTGCTTATGATGATTATCTGAAGTTAAAGTATCGTAATGCAAAGGGAATCAGCTCTAGAGCTAAGTTTTTATCTCAGCTTTTGCTTGCAGTATTCTTACTTTCTTACTTGCTTTCTCCTATAATTCAAGAAAGTGTAAATCAGCTTTTAGGTTTGAAAGCTTTGGTTTCAAAACAGTGGGTTTACTCTTCAGTTGAACCTAATGAGGAAATTAGAGAGCTTGCTGAAAACTCGCATTTTATGAGAGACCTGTATTTTCCTTTTATAAAGCAGCCTATTTATACTTTCCATGGCTTATCTGTAATAGTATTAGCTATTTTTATGGTTACTGTGATTACAGGGTCCTCAAATGCTGTTAACCTTACAGATGGTTTAGATGGCTTAGCTAGTGGGGTATATATCATTGCTTGTATCCCTCTAGCAATTATAGCCTTCTTATCTAATAATATACAGCTTGCTAGCTATCTGAACCTAAGTTATATAGATGGTAGTGGTGAAGTAGCTATTTTCCTTTGCAGTGTGATAGGGGCTTTACTTGGGTTTTTATGGTTTAATGCTCCTCCTGCTCAGATTTTTATGGGGGATACCGGTTCTTTAGGGCTGGGAGGTATTCTGGGTATTAGTGCTATACTAATACGCAGAGAGTTTCTTTTAGCCATTGTTGGGGGAGTTTTTGTCTTAGAGACTCTTTCAGTAATCTTGCAAGTGCTGAGTTATCGCTTCAGAAATAAGAAGCGCATATTCCTATGTGCTCCACTGCATCATCATTTTGAGTACAAAGGGTGGGCAGAAACTAAAGTGGTAATCCGTTTTTGGATTATTGCTATTTTATTTTCTATGATTGGCCTGTCCACCATTAAGTTTCAGTAGGGGAAGAGAGTAAAAAGTGTTAGATAACTGGAAGTTAAAAAAGATCGTCATACTAGGACTTGGAGTCTCAGGAAGAGCTCTAGCAGACTATTTGCAAAGTGAGGGGCTTTACTTTTCTGTAGTCGATGATGAACCTGATAAAGTGGAAGCAGCTTTAAAAGACTACCCTAACAGCAGTAGATGGGATAAAAAAGCCCCTGAGTTGCTTTTATACTCTCCAGGCATTCCTTTGTCTCATCCTGCTATTAAAGAAGCAGCTGAATCAGGAGCAGAGGTTATAACTGAGATAGCCTTTGCCCTCTATTTATTAAGAAAAAGAGTGAAAAAAATAGTTGGCATCACAGGAACTAACGGGAAAAGTACAACTACAGCTTTGCTTGCACATATATTTAACCACCAAGGCACCTCTTCATTAGCATGTGGAAATATTGGAGTTGCAGTTAGCGCCTTACTCAAGAAAAGAGAGTTACCTGACTATTTATTTGTTGAGTTAAGTTCGTATCAGCTAGAGGGGCTTGACTTTGCTTGTTTAGATGCAGCAATTTTTACAAATATTGCAAAAGATCACCTGGACCGTTACCCCAGTTATACAGCATATATTGATGCTAAGTTGAATATAGCAAGTGCGTTACTTGAAGGAGCTCCTTTTTTTGTAGAGGCTCAAGCTTACAAATTATTTCCTAGGTATAAAAACTACAAGCCAATGGTTTTATTTGGCTTTGGCGATAATAGCAGCCTTTATTTTAACCCTAGTGAAGGAAAAATTACTCAAGATAGGGTTGATTACATATTAAAAGAAGAGTATAGAAGTAACTTTTTAAGAAATAGCTCCAACCTTTTAGCGGCTTTAGGTTTCTGCTTATTTGAAAATCTGAAATTAGAAGACTTTCTCGAGTATGCAAAGGACTTTAAGGCTTTAGAGCATAGACTAGAAAGTGTGGCTGAGGTAAATGGGGTTGAAATCATTAATGACAGTAAGGCAACTAATGTAGCCTCTGTTGTTTATGCTGTGGAAAGCTTAAGTGAACCTGTTCAGTTAATAGCTGGAGGTAAAGGTAAAGGAGAAGACTTTGCCGCTTGGCAGCCTTTTCTAGAAACAAAGCTTCAAAAAGTTTTTGTTCTAGGGGAAGCGCAGGAGAAAATCTTAAGGGATTTAGGTCCGAGCGAAAAAGTTGTTAGAGTAGCTGACTTGAAAGAAGCCGTTGCAGAGGCTCTTAAAACAGCGAAAAAAGGAAGTAAAATTTTATTATCCCCCGGTTGTGCGAGTTTTGACATGTTTAAAGACTATAGACACAGAGGGGAAGTATTTAAAAAATTAGTAAGAGAGCTAACTTGCGAGGAAAGAAATGAGCCGTAGAGATACTATTGTGGTTGCTGTTTTGATAAACACAGGTTTACTGTTAATTCTATTTGTAACAGCTATAAACTCTAGTGATGAACAAGCGCAGATAAGTTATGAGTCAATGCAACCATCTAATACAACAGAGGTTGTTGATATGCACCCAGCTATTAATAGTACTTCTAGCGAAGATAAGCAAGAGCCTGTAGCTTTAGCATCTGAGAGTTTTGAGAGTAGAGCTAATGAAGAGCAACATAGCTTGGCTAATTCTGAACAGACTCTTGGAGAGACTGCAGACGAAGACACCTTTGTAGAAGTTGTAGTAAAAAGAGGGGACTACCTGGAAAAAATAGCTAAGAATCACTCTGTAGGTGTTTCTGACATTGTAAAGTTAAACGGTCTTACCTCTACGCAACTTAAGATAGGGCAGCTTATTCGCATCCCAATTTTAGCTAAGCAAGAGCCTGTAGCTACTAGTGATAGTAGATCAAGTGAGCCAACGGCTTCAAATGGGCAAGAGAAGTACTATGTGGTACGTTCTGGAGATAATCCATGGCTAATTGCAATGAGAAACGGGATAGACTTAGAGCAGTTACTGAAGCTCAATAGACTAGATGAAAAAAAGGCGAGAAAGCTTAGACCTGGTGATAAAATTAGAATTAGATAAAAGAAAACTAAGTTGGCATGACGTTTAAAAGTCTTAGTTTATGTGCTTTTGTAGCCGCGATCTTTTCTCTTGGCTTATTGATGATTTTCAATACTTCATCAGCTGCTATTATAGACTTAGCTCAGGAAGAACAAAGTTTACACGAATCTGTTATTAGACATATTATCTACGGGTGTATAGGTTTAATTGTAGGTTATTTTGTTTACAAAATAGGTTATAAAAGAATCTTACTTCTTAGTTTCCCGGTTTTAATATTCCTTACCTTTCTTTTACTTTTAACATTTGTTCCTGGTGTAGGACAAATGAGAAATGGAGCTTACAGATGGATAGGTATAGCTGGCCTCACTCTTCAGCCTTCAGAGTTGGTGAAGTATGCAGTTCCTATCTTTTTCATTTTTTACTTAACTCAAGCAAAGTCGCCCTTATCTTTAAAAGACTACTTTATAGGGATAGGTTTGGTGTCCATTCCCACTTTTTTGATTCTTATAGAGCCTGATCATGGGACAACTATGATTTTAGGCACCACTATCATAATGTTGCTCTTTTTAACTAAGGTCTCCTTTAAATACTGGGCATGGCCTTTGATTGCTCTTACCGCACTAGCAGTTGTTGCAGGTATGCAAGTTCCTTACGTAAAAGCTCGTTTACAGGTATATGTGAACCCTGAGTTAGACGTACAGGGTAAGGGGCATCAGCCTTTTCAGGCCAAAATTGCAACGGGTTCAGGAGGAAGCTGGGGGAGAGGTTTAGGGAAGAGTATCCAGAAGCTAAGTTATCTTCCTGAAGCAAAAAATGACTATATTGCAGCTATTTATGCTGAAGAACTTGGCTTTATTGGGATTGTTTTTTTACTAACTCTGTACATGCTTTTTTCACTAATGGGTTTTTGGATTGCCTTTTCAGCAGTAGATAGAGCTGGTTTTTTATTAGCAACTTCGGTAACTTTTTTAATCTTCTTCCAAGCTTTTTTGAACCTAGGTGTGGTTTCAGGTCTGCTTCCTTCTACAGGCTTAAATCTTCCTTTTTTTAGTCAGGGAGGGACTTCTTTAATGGCTAATATTGCAGCTTTATTTATTTTAGTAGATATTGATGTGGTTAGTAAAAAGTTAGAAAGTAGGCAAATAAAGGCAAGTTACCAATTATAAGCGGTTTAAATTAAAAGGAGGCGAAGTTTATGAAAAAGAATGTATTGATTTGTGCCGGAGGAACTGGAGGCCATGTTTTTCCAGCTCAAGCTCTTGCTCAGCAGTTTGCTAGAGAGAAAGACCGCTTTAACATCTTGTTTGCAGGAGGAAACCTTCAAAGCAATCCTTATTTTAAGCAAGAAAGTTTTCCTTTTAGAGAAATAAGTTCAGGCAAGTTTAATAAGCGGCGTCTACTATTTTCTATATGGGAGTCAAGAAAGACACTAAAAGGTTTTTTTCAATCGCTTAAGCTTATTAAAGAATTTCAACCAGATGTAGTTGTCGGTTTTGGAAGTTACTATACTTTTCCTCTTCTTTTAGCAGCAAAGTTTATGAGAGTACCTATTGTCTTGCATGAAGGTAATGCGGTGCCAGGAACTGTAAATAAACTATTTTCTAAAGCTGCTAGAGCAACTGGTGTCTTATTTCCTGAGACGCAGCGCTTTTTGAAAGGAAGAACTGTGGAAGTTGGGATGCCGCTCCGCTCAGGATACACAAAAAACTTTGGTTCTGTATTAAAAGCTAAAGAGTATTTTGGACTAGATGCTGATAAAGTCACGTTTTTAGTTTTTGGAGGCTCTCAGGGAGCTTTAGTAATCAATACGCACTTTTGCGGGGCATTAATCGAATTAGCTGATCGGACGCGAAATTTCCAGGTGGTTCACTTTACAGGCGACGCTGTTGTTAGCAAAGAGGTTTCAAAAGTATATGAGTCTATAGGCATTGACTATTGTGTTAAAGAATTTGAAGAACAAATGGATCAAGCATATTTGGCTTCGGATCTTGTTATTTCTAGGGCTGGTGCAGCTACTATTGCAGAATTAGTTGAGTATGAGCTTCCATCAATACTGATACCCTACCCTTATGCAACTGATGATCAC
Source organism: Chlamydiales bacterium (assembly GCA_009937555.1). Classification (GTDB taxonomy): domain Bacteria; phylum Chlamydiota; class Chlamydiia; order Chlamydiales; family JAACFD01; genus JAACFD01. Next base: position 6,097 of record JAACFD010000013.1, read on the forward strand.
CAAACAAAGAACGCCAGCATTATGGAGCAGAAGATCAAAGGTTCTATTACCATTGCTCAAGATAAACTTAACGCTGAGCAGCTTTCAAATATTATTTTTTCCCTCTTTAAAGGGGATCGTTCCAAGCTTAAACAACTGCATGAGAATATCCGTAAGCATAAAGGGAAAGCTATAGAAAAAGACCTTAAATCATTAATTTGTGAAACAGTAGGAGCGAACCAACGATGAAGCATGTTCATTTTATTGGTATTGGCGGAATAGGAATGAGTGGCCTTGCAAAGATGTTGGCCCAGAATGAATACCAAGTAAGTGGTCTAGATCAAAAAGAAAGTAAATTAACAAAAGAGCTTGAGTCTCTGGGCGTGCAAATCAGTTATGGTGATGATAGCGCTCAACTTCCAGATAAGAATGCTTGGGTTGTATATAGTACTGCAATTACTGATGCTCATCCCCACTTTTCAAGGCTCAAAGAAAAAGGCTACCGCATGCTTCATCGCTCAGAGCTTTTGCAAGAAATCGCTAAAGATAAGCAGCTCATAGCTGTCTCTGGGACTCATGGTAAAACTTCAACTTCTTCGCTGCTTTCATACACTCTATCTAAGCTAGATAATACGACCTCATTTGCAATTGGTGGCATTGTCCAGCAACTTGGAACAAATGCTCAATTAGCTAATGGAAAATATTTTGTGGCTGAAGCTGATGAGAGTGATGGGACGTTTCTAAACTATAAGCCTGCTTATGGAGTATTAACAAATTTAGAGCCAGAGCATATGGCTCACTATAAAACCGAAGCTACTTTGAATGAAGCTTTTGGTAAATTTGCAGAGAAAGTAAGCGATTCTAAGCATTTCTATTGGTGTGGGGACTGCCCGCAACTTGGAAAACTTGATCTTCCTGGACTTTCCTATGGCTTTGGTGAGGATTGTGATATTAAAATCAGCAACTATAGGCAGGATGCTTGGCAAAGCTTTTTTGACTTAGATATACAAGGAGAAAAGGTTTTCAATATTGAAGTAAGACTGGTGGGAAAGCATCAAGCTCAGAATACAGCAATAGTTTTTTCTATCTGTCATTCTCTAGGCTATAGCCCAACTGAAATAAAATCGATTATTTCAAGTTATCTAGGTGTTAAAAGGCGTTCTGAAATTTGTCTGGAAAATAAATACCTTTCAATTATCGATGACTATGGGCACCACCCTACAGAAATAGAAGCTACTCTAGAAGCGATATCAAAAGTTTATTTTGATAGAAGAATTATAGCAGTTTTTCAACCTCATAGATATTCGAGGTTAAGTTATAGTTATGATGAATTTTGTAAGGCATTTAGTTATGCAGACAATGTAATTGTAAATGATGTTTATGGAGCAGGCGAGCCAATTGATATAGAGCTTCAAGAGAGTTCTCTTGCTGAAGACATTAAGACACATAGCCTTTGTGATACAGACTATGTCTCTCTGGATGACACCTTAGAGCATTTAAAAAAGCATATTACTATCGGTGATGTTGTTATCTTTTTTGGGGCCGGTAGTATTACTAAATATGCTCACCAAACAGCTGACTATTTTGAAAAGAATCCTCCTAAAAAACTGCATGTAGGGCTTGTTTGTGGTGGAGTGTCGCCAGAACACAAAGTTTCCCTGGTTTCCTCTAGGGCTATTTATGAGCATTTGGATAGAGACCTTTATGATGTAAGCGTGATTGCTATAAGTCAAGATGGACTATGGAGCTTTAGGGATACCATGCCTGAAGGTGAGCTAGTAGACAGTAGTGAATGCCAACCTTTTTATGGTGTAGCAAGCAAGCTAGAGGCATGCGATATCTTTTTCCCAATGATTCATGGACAAAATGGTGAAGACGGTTCATTTCAAGGTTTTTTTGAGATCCTCTCTAAACCTTATGTTGGCTGTGATTTTCGAGCAGCTAGTTCATGCATGGATAAAGCTAAAACAAAGCATATTATTCGATCATATGGTTTTGCAACGTCAAACTGGCTTGACTTTCATGCAAAAGATTGGAAAGAGTATCGAGAAGACCTAACTAAGAGAATCTCTTTTGAGTTAAGTTATCCTGTTTTTGTGAAGCCGTGTCATCTAGGGTCATCAGTTGGTATTTCCAAGTGTGAGAATGAAAAAGAAATGATAGAAGCAGTGGATCTAGCTTGTTCATATGACTATAAAGTTTTAGTAGAAGAGCATGTTGAAGGTCGAGAGATAGAGTTTGCAGTCCTAGGAAATCAGTTATGCTTTACTCCTCCTCCAGGTGAAATCCTTACAGGCGGTAATTTCTATGACTATGAAAAAAAGTATGGAGATAATCCTTACCCTACAACTCCCCGAGCTATCATACCAGAAGAGTTGCTAGCTCATGCTAGAAGGGATGCTATCTACATCTATCAGAAATTAGGTTGCAAAGGTTTTGCGAGAGTAGATGGCTTTCTCAATAAGAAAGGAGAGTTTATTCTAAATGAAGTCAATCCTTTGCCAGGCTTTACACCAATAAGCTTATTTCCTAAAATTTGGATAGCAAATGGTCTGGAGTACCCTAAAATATTAGAGCGTTTAATTAACCTAGGGCGAAAACGTAAAAGAGATGAAAGTGATCTTTTAGCTAAAAGAGTTCTCGAAGAAGAACACTTTAATCAAGAAACTAAAAACTTAGTGATGACATAAAGTGAAAGAGTTGAAAAGACAACGCATGCTGCCAATAAATACCTCTTTGCGGTTTATCTTTCTCTCTATTCTTTTATGCACAGGCATTCCCACACTGATTTGGTTAAGTTATCAAAACCATTTAAAGTCTTTGAGCCTTGACCCCTCTTATAATATTCAGGCTATTGTACAGACGGGTCCTGAGAAAGAGGCTTTAAAGACTGCTTTTTTTGCTGAGCAACTTGGGCTTGCTTCGGATGTCTCAGTAAACCTTATCCAATTTGATACCTCAATGGCAGAAAAGAAACTTCTTTCATGGCCATTTATAAAGGAAGTTAAAGTAAAAAAGGTTCAACCTGAAACCATTTATATTGACTATACAGTTAAAGAGCCTATGGCAGAGTTGGTAGATTTTACCAATACTGTCATTAATTCAGAGGGGAGTATTTTTCCTTTAACCCCTTTTTTTTCTCCAAAGCAGCTCCCTAAAGTTTACTTAGGTTTATTTGAAGAAAGAGACAGAGGGCATGAAGTAGACCCTATGCAACATCTCCAACAGGAGCAGATTCTACTAATTTTAGATTTGTTAAAAGAGCTGGAAAAAAGAGGTGTAGATGTAAAATTTATTGATCTTTCCCAGGCTTTCGCTAGTAGTCTTGGTAAAAAGGAAATTGTTGTAGAGCTAGAGGATTACAATATAGTTGAAGAAGGAGATAAGGCTTACAGGGAGAACTACCCTAAGATTTTACGACTTAATAGTTCTGAGTTTGTTAAAAATTTAGATGACTTTCTATTAGTTGCTGACTACTTGCGTGAAGAGGCAAAAAAACAGCATAAGAATGCTGACCGCCTTAACCACCCACTCCTAGTGCTTGACTTGAGAGTAGGGGATTTAGCTTTTCTTTCCTTTCCTAAAAAAAACCTATTACTGGAAGATCGTAAAATTCTGTAATAGAGTGTTATACTTTGTGTCTATGTCTTAGAAAGATAGTTTTTGTTCTTAAATGGCATGAAGTGATTGAGTCAAACGAAAACATATGTTATCAGAGAAACTTCTCTTCAGGCTAAACAAGGAGACTTCATGAATCAAATGGTTTTAGTTTATTGGACTTGTGGGAGTATTGATGAGGCTAGGAGAGTCTCTAGATTCTTAGTGCAAGAACGGCTAGTTGCCTGTAGTAACATTATTCCATGGGTGGAATCTACCTATTTATGGAAAGAAGAGTTACATACAGAGCAAGAGACAAAAGTGGTCTTTAAAACGCTTAAAAGCCAGTTTAAACAAATAGTAGATATTATTAAAAGTAACACAACCTATGAGGTGCCAGAAATCACAATGGTTGCGGTTGAAGATGCAAATGCTGACTATGTCAGTTTTGTTGAAGATACCGTAAAGCATGGTGTTACATAATTTATTGCTTTTGAATGCTATACCCAAAGAGGTTTGTCATGTGGAAAGAAGTAAAGAAAATAATAAAAGAAAATAACCGCTTTCTTATCACCACACATATAAATCCTGATGGAGATGGAATAGGTTCAGCCTGTTTGATGATTGAGCTACTTCATTTCCTGGGAAAAGAAGTTAAACTTATTGTTCCAGGAGCTGTTCCTGAGAAGTTTCATTTTCTTGATTTTAGAGGTTTATTTGAGGTTTATAATCCTGAAAAAGCATACTCATGTGATGTTTTCTTTCTTTTGGATGCCCATGCTAAAGAACGTATGGGTGAAGTTGGAAAAGTAACAGAGAAAAATACATGTAAAACCATTGCCGTCGATCATCACCCGATTACTTCTACTTTTGCGGACTTAAATATTATTGATGAGAAAGCATGTTCTTGCGGTGCGATGATATTTACTCTTTGTAAAGAGTTTGGCTTTGATTTAAACCTTGAGGCAGCCACGGGCCTTTACAGTAGTGTAATTTGTGATACAGGAAGGTTCTCATATGCGTCTACAAACAGAAAAGCACACAAGATTGCAGATGACTGTATAAAAGCAGGGGTTGACCCTGATGCAATGTATGAAAGGCTTTTTCAGAAAGTTTCTCTTGCAGAGTTTAACGCTTTCAAAAAAGCGATGCAAAGAATGGAGCTTTATTTTCAAGATCGTGTGATTGTTCACACAATTTTACTCAGTGATTATGAGGATGCTGGTGTAACCCTCCAGGATTTAGACTATATTCATGAATTTAATAAATCAGTTGAAAATATAGAGTGTATTGTTGTTCTGAGTGAACTTTCATCTAAGCAGACTAGAGTTTCTCTGCGCTCCAAGGGGTATCTTGACACTGGCTGCTTAATGAGAGAGCTAGGTGGTGGTGGGCATAGTAAAGCTGCAGGAGTCACCCTTGAGAAACCTATAGAAGAAGCTAAAGAAATTGTTTTAGCTCTGCTTGAAGAACAACTTGCCCAAAATAGCAGCGATCACTATATCTTAAAGTCAAAGAGCTATAGCTTAGAATAGAACAATATATTTATCAGGAGTTTATATATGTCTGATGCGATAGAAGTTAAAGAAGAAACACAAGGTGATGTTTTAATCATTCGTTTAGCTGGAAGGGTAGATGCTAATACAGCGCCTCCATTAGAAGAGCAAGTCCTTAAGAAAATTGATGGTGGTCAACACAAAGTACTGTTAGATTTTGCTGGGGTTGACTACATTAGTAGTGCTGGGATGCGCTTTCTATTGTCTTGTACAAAAAAAGTTAAGGGTGTTTCTGGAAAGTTTGTTATTTGTTCTATGTCAGAAGGTGTAATCGAAGTGATTAATATGGCAGGGTTTAACCATATTTTAAACATTGAAGCTGATGAATCAGCTGCGATGGGCAAGCTAAGTTAAAGCAAAGTTATCTAAGCTCCTCTCTTCTCTGGTAAGAGAGGAGCACTTTATCCTCTTCTTTTATTGCATATTTCTAGCTAAGTCATTACACTCTAAAATTTAGGGTGTCTGAGTTAATCAGGCTCGCTATTCTTCTTTTGAACCAGAGGGGATGACTAGAGTGGAAGGTAGCTACTTTGAGAGAGATGGAGATCTTTCATTATGCGAAGAAAGCCTTAAAATAGATGAGCAAAATCAAGGCGATAAGGATAAAGTAATCGTTCTTGCAGGCCCAACTGGGTCTGGGAAAACAGACCTCTCAATTGAGTTATCAAAGCTCATGGGAGGCGAGATTATTTCAGCCGACTCTATGCAAATCTATGAGCTAATGAACATAGGCACAGCTAAAGCCTCTAATAAGCAACGTGAAGAAGTTCCCCATCATTTAATTGATATTCGTCAGGTAAATGATTCATTCAATGTTGTCGACTTCTTTTATGAAGCCAGACAAGCAATCCAGAATATTTTACAAAAAGATGCAATCCCTGTTGTTGTAGGAGGGTCAGGTTTTTATATTAGAACGCTTATCTATGGTCCGCCAAAAGGCCCTTCTTCCTGTCCTGAAATTCGTGATAGGTTAGAGAAGCAGATGAGCAAGCTAGGCCCGGAACATCTTTTTGAGATGCTAAAAGTAAAAGATCCTATTTACTCTGAAACGATTACTGTGCATGATAAGCAAAAGATTATTAGAGGGCTAGAGATCATTGAATTGACAGGAAGCAGAGTAAGCGATATCGAGTGGGAACAAAGTAACGATGATTTAGATTACAATTTTAAATGTTGGTTTATCTATCGACCTCGCGAAGTTTTATATAACATTATTGAGCAGCGCTGTGATAAAATGATTGAGGAAGGTTTAACTGATGAGATTGCTAAGTTACAACAAATAGGTATAGAGCAAAACAGTTCTGCTGCACACTCAATAGGTTATCGTCATGGCCTTCAATATCTTAAGTCGAAAAGAACAGATGAAGACTTTGCTCAGTTTGTACGTCAGTTCAAGCAATCATCCAGACGCTATGCAAAGCGGCAGTTTACTTGGTTTCGGAATGAATCTCTTTTCCGCTGGCTTAATCTGGAGTTGCACGACCCTGAAACTGTTTTAGATATTATCATGCAAGATTATCACTCAGATTAGATTTTATGCGGCAATAAACGTTATAAACAAGCTAAAGACATAGTCATATTTTCTTTACTTAAAAAGATTTCTGCTATAAATTAAAGGGTAATTTTCTATACCCTCAACCCCAGCTAGGCCATGTCAGATAAGGAACTTTTAGCATCTACAAATAAGCAAGATGAGCTAATTCAAGAAAACTCTAATGAAAAAGAGACTGTTGACGAAAGTGCGCCAGTTAGCAAAGAGGAAAAAGCCTCTCCAGCGAAGCCTCACTACGAGTCTCCTTTATTTATTGAGCTGAAGAAAGAAGTAGAGTCTTTAAAGACAAATGACGAGAAAATAGCCAAGCTATTTGTCTTTATGAAAAGTAGCTTAGACGCAAGGAAAATGTCAGCTTTAAAAGACTTCTGGGATGCAAGAAGGCTATGCCTAAGCCTTTTCAAAGAAGAAGTAGCAGCAGAGTCTAGAGGGAATTTCTGGTCTCAGTATAAAGATTTAACCCAGGAAGCTGTTCAGCTAAAAGAAATTTTAGATGAGCAAAATGATTTTGCAGCAGAACAAATTGATATTGCTATAGGAGCTCTAGAAAAGGAAATTAGCGCTATAGAAGATCTAATTAAAGGTGATAAAGGTATATCAAAGAAGAACTTCCCTCATGCCTTGTCAGAAAGTTTTGAGTTCTACAGTCATAGCCAAAAGACCCTTAATATTCTCAATGCTTTTGCTTCAAGGGTAAATGCTCTTAGAAAAGAGCTTATAAAAACAGAAATGCGCATCAAGCGAAAGAACGCATTTTTTCAACGCTTATCCGAAATTGGAGATACTGTTTTTCCTAAGCGAAAAGAAATGATCAGAAAAATCAGTGTACAGTTTCAAGAAGAAGTAGAAGACTTCGTTAAAACAGTTTCTAAAGAAGGACAACAGCAAGAACCTTTATTCAAGACTCGCGAAGCGGTTAAAATGATGCAAGGGTTAGCGAAATCTTTAACCTTGAATACCACAGCATTTAACAGTACACGAGTTTCTCTAAGCAAAGTATGGGATTCAATTAAAGAAATAGAAAAAGTCCGTAGAAAAGATCGCTTTGAGAAAAAAGAGAAAATGAAAGAGGTCCTTAAAGATATTGAGGAAAAATTTGAGGCATTTAGAAAAGAATATGCTGAAAAGAACTTTGGGTTAGATGAAGCGAGTAAAAAAATTGATGAGATTACTTCGAGTTTTAAAGCTTTAGATGTTGGTCGAGATGAGTGGAGATGGTTTAAAGGTGAAGTTAATAAACTAAGAAAACCTATTTTCGAAAAATTAGACCAAGAAGAGAAAGAGAAAAAAGAGCGAGCTAAGCAAGAAGAGCAAAAAAGACAAGAGAAGATAACGACCTTTAAGGAATCTGTAGAAGCTCTATTAGGTAAAATACCTACAGAAGAACTTACTACCATTGTTCAAGAAAAAGAAGAGCTAAGCAAAGAGCTTAAAAAACTAAAAGCGACTAAACATGAGAAACAAAGTTTAGAACGTCTATTTAGAAGAATTAAAGACAAAATTACAGAAAAGAAAGAAGCGGAAATTCTAAGTCTTCCAGCTAAAGACAAGGATGCTTTAAATCAGCTTAAAGAAATTCTAGATGAAAAAGTCAGAAGAAAAAAAGAAGTGAAAAAACACTTAGAAGAGTTACGTGTTGCTTCTGGAGGGTCTGGTCTAGACTTTGAAAGGGCAATGGAATTTGATGAGCAGATGCAAAGCGAAAAGGAAACCTTAGCTGAGTTAGACAAGAGCATTGAAGAAATAAATAAGAAGATTAAAGAGTTTAAAACGCAAGTTAGCTAAGTGCTATGAAGTCTAATACATCTTATCAAGCTGTTAGCATATTTGATCTAGATGGTTGCTTAACCAAAGCAAATTGTAGCTTCTCTTTTGCTATTTTTCAGTATAAGAAAAAACTTCTTTCTCTCCCCAAACTATCACTGTGCTATCTACTAGCATTCTTATTTAAAATTGGTTTAACTTCTGTAACAAAGATTCACCAGATCGTTTTTAAGATGATGATTCATAAAAAGAGCCGTTCTTTTTTAGATGAGCAGGCAAAGCTCTTTGTTAAAGAAGAGCTTGCAGATCTTATCTACCCTCCTGCATATAATGCGCTTAAGAAAGCCTTAGATAGGGGTGAGTTTGTAGCTATTTTCTCCAGTTCTCCTGATTTTATCGTTAAAGCCGTTGCTGAAAACCTGAAAGTATGTGATAGTATTGGCACTACTTATGATTTTGACTCTCAAGAGCATTATGCTTCAATAAAGCGTATAGTAGATGGGAAAATAAAAGCTGGTTTAAGCGGTGAAGTATTAGATAAGTATCAGCTATCAAGAAGTAAGTTTACTGCATATTCAGACAGTATTTTAGATCTAGAGTTATTACAAGCCGCTCATACCCCTGTTGCAGTAAAACCCGAGAAAGAACTTCATAAAGTAGCTAAAAGAAATAACTGGTCTGTTATTTAAATAATGGTAAGTATATGGAAAAATCATCAGAAGAACTGCTACAAGACTTAGCTCAGGTAGCTTATGATAAAAAAGGCAGTAACCTTTTAGCATTAGACCTAAAGGAAATGTCAGCTCTTTCAGACTATATCCTTATTATTGAAGGGAATGTAGCAAGGCACGTAAAGGCTATAAGTGAAGCTCTTAGTATTTATCTTAAAGAAAATAATCTATGGATAGCCTCCCAAGAGACTGATAGTGCTAGTGACTGGATGGTTATTGACTGCTATGATGTAATCATTCATGTATTCACAGCTGACATGAGAAAAAAATATGCGCTCGAACAATTTTGGTCATCTGCTAAAATTGTTGATCTCGATTTAAAATTAAGCAACAGTAGCTTCTAAGTATGCCGTTTACTATTGGAGGGGAGTGGATCCCAAATGAACCTGAAAAACCTGTAATCGATAAGTCAAAGCCAATTAAAGTAAGGGTTCAGAAAAGAAAAAAAGCGATACTTACATGCATCTTTAACCTACCCTTGGTTGATGAAGATAAAAAGGCATTAATGCAAGAGCTTAAGAAGGCTTGTGCTGCTGGAGGAAGTATCAAAGAAGGGGTGCTGGAAATTCAAGGGAGTAAAGAAGATCAGGTAAAAGACTTTCTTAAAAAGAAAGGTTATAAAGTTTCTTGAGAGGATATATGGCAAATAAAAGAGTTGTAATTACAGGGATGGGAGTGGTGTCGTGTTATGGGGATGACGTAGACACATTTTATAATAGCCTTTTAGATGGAAAAAGTGGCGTTAGCAAAATTGAACGCTTTGATGTAGAAGGGTATTCAACACAGTTTGCAGCACAAGTAAAAGAAGTGGATGCTGAGCCCTATATCCAGAAAAAGATGTTACGGCGTGTAGACCCTTTTATTACATACTCCATGGTTTCAGCAAAAAAAGCTGTAGAGAAAGCTAACCTCGATTGTGAAAAAGTAAATAAAAGTCGCTGCGGTATCCTCATGGGATCAGGAATGGGCGGTATGCAGACTTTTTCAGATGGAATAGAGACTTTAATCACCAAGGGCCCAAAAAGAGTGTCTCCATTTTTTGTCCCTTTCATTTTAACTAACATGGCAGGAGGCTTACTCTCTATTGACCTAGGGTTTACTGGACCTAATTATTCAATTTCTACTGCCTGTGCCACAGCTACCAACTGTATTGTGTCAGCATGGGAGCATATACAAAAGTCTGAAGCTGACCTTATGATTTGTGGAGGAGCTGAAGCTAGTGTTATTCCTATCGGTGTTACAGGATTCATGGCTATAAAAGCCCTGTCTCAACGAAATGATGCGCCTACTCAAGCTTCTAGACCATGGGACAAAGGAAGAGATGGCTTTGTAATAGGAGAGGGTGCTGGAGCTCTTGTAATTGAAACACTAGATCATGCTTTAGAGCGGAACGCCCCTATTTTAGCAGAACTGGTATCAGGAGCTGTGAATGCAGATGCTTACCATATGACTGAACCAAAAGCTGGTGGAGGTGGGGTAGCAGCCTGTATACAATCAACCTTAAAGCAAGGTGGTGTTGTAGCTGAGCAAATAAACTATATCAATGCTCATGCAACTTCTACTCAGGCTGGGGATTTAGTAGAGATAGATGCTTACAGGAATGTCTTTGGGCAAACTCTACCTTCAATAACTATCAATGCCACTAAATCAATGGTTGGTCATAGTTTAGGTGCAGCAGGAGCTTTAGAGGCTGTAGCGACAGTTAAGGCAATAGAAACTCAGAGAGTGCACCCTACTATAAACTTAGAAGATCCAGAAGATGCAGTTAAAGACTTAGATATTATGTTCAAAAAAGCAAAAGAAGTAGAGATTGATTATGCGCTCTCAAATTCGTTTGGATTTGGTGGACATAATGCTAGTGTCTTATTTAAAAAGTATCAAGCTTAGGACTATAATAGGTAAGAGATGAAGCAGAAAAGTGTATTAATAACAGGGTGTTCTAGTGGTTTTGGGTTAGAGAGCGCAATTGCTTTGGCTAAGCAAGGTTTTTTAGTTTATGCTACCATGCGAGATCTATCTAAAAAGCAAGATTTAGAATTAGCCTGTAAGGCTAGTAACGTTTCAGTAGAAATCTTACAGTTAGATGTAACTAGTGACGCTTCTATTGAGAAAGTGGTAGAGCATATTGAAAAATCTACAGCTTCTTTAGATGTCCTTATCAATAATGCTGGCTATGTGCAAATCGGTTTTTTTGAAGAGCTTACTGAAGAGGAAATTCAAAAGCAGCTAGAGACTAATTTTTTTGGCGTACAGAAGGTAACTAGAAAGTGCTTAAACCTTTTGAAAGAGGCTCCCCAGGGAAGAATTATCAATATTTCAAGTAATGCTGGGCTTAATGCTTACCCTGGTTTGGGAGCTTATAATGCTAGCAAATGGGCTCTTGAAGCCTTTTCTGAGTCTTTGCGTTTTGAATTAAAAGCCTGCTCTAATGTAGGGGTTTTTCTTGTGGAGCCAGGTGCTTTCCCTACTAAGTGTTTAGATGAAAACAAGCAGTTAGCTAAAAATACCAATACGATTAATGCCTACCAAAACATGAATAAAGCTGTAAAAGGAGTTTTAGATAACCTAGTTAAGCGCTCAGGTAATAGTTTGGAAGATGTTATTCAGATTATTTGTGACATTGCAACAGCAAAACGATCATCGTTTAGGAATTTAGTAGGTAAAGGGGTTGCTTTTAGATTTTTTCTAAGGCGTATACTGCCATGGTCTATTTATGAAAAATTAGCTCTTAGAAAGATGGGTATGGTCAATCAGGCAGTACCAGAATCATAATTAAGAGTATCTTTTGCCCACTGAGGATCATCAGTGATAATGCCATGAACATTTTCTTTAAGGCAAAGCTCTAGGTCTTTTTCTGTATTTACCGTCCATACCCAAATAATAGGCTTATGTTCTTGAAAAACCTTGCCTCCCTTATCTCTTAAGACATCTACATCTAAAGCAATAAATGGGGTTTTAAGCTCTGCCATCTTTTTTAAATTATCTTTTTCAACTATTCCAATAGCTGGCAGGTAAGGAAGTTGTTTTTGAAGCTCTTTGACTATTTCAATAGACTTACTTCCAATGATTATCGAACCCTCTTCGTAGGTGCTTTTTTCTATTACTTGACGGATGCTTTTGACTATTAGCTCAGGGTGATGATCGGCCTTAATTTCAAGCATTAAGCCAGTACTTTTTTTAGGGAGCTGCATAACTTCTTCAAGTGAAGGAATGCTTTCATTTTTAAATTCTTTGGCGAACCAGCTTCCAGCATCAAAGGACTGAAGCTCACTAAGAGTATGGTTTTTAACAAAAAAGCTAAATAAAGGAGCATTTGTCGTTCTCTTTAAGGTTTTATCGTGGATAACAACAGGAACTAAATCTTTGCTCAAATGAATGTCCATTTCAATGTAGTCACTATTAAGTTTAACAGCTTGTTTAAAAGCTGCCAGAGTATTCTCTGGAGCTTTAGTAGATGAACCTCTATGGGCGATAACTAAAGGTGAAGAAGTATTTATTTCCATATGCCTACTAACCTTAGTTGATATTTCCTTATTCTGAGAATTCTGTATTATCTTTTTTTGGTCAAAGGCTAAGTTTGCCTCTGAATGTAGTAAGTATGCCGGTAGCTGTGAATATCCAGCTAGCATAAAAAAAAGAGATATCAAAAGTAATGCTTTAGGATAATGATTCATAGCTTCTCCTGCTTTTATAGAAATGCTGGTTAGGGGGCGCAACACTCCACTCCTCTTTTGGTTATTCTGATGAATATAGAGAAAAAAGTAAGATGAAAAATAAGTGTAAAAAGGAGAGAAAGATAAGAGTCTTTAATCTAAAGAGTGACTTAAGTCTTCAATAGGGTCTTCTTCTTTTTTATCTTCCCAGGGGAAGCGAACATGCCACGTCTGCTCTTCTGACTTATAGGAGACGCTTTTAGCCTCCTTAAGACCTAAGCGTTGTTCAATACTAGACTTCCAGAGATTTAAATTAGGGTTGCGCTTGTAGATCTGTGTTTTAATGACAGCAACTAG
>JAACFD010000150.1 GCA_009937555.1 Chlamydiales bacterium
GTCTTTTAAGAGTCTTTTTCACAACTTTGGAGAACTCTTCTGTGAGCTGCTCTCTTAAAGTTGTAAATTCAGCTTCTGCTTCTTCCAAATAAGTTTTAACATCGCCCTCTTTATTCTGGACCATTGCTTCTAAGCTTCTATTCATATCAGCCACATGCTTTTCATATTGCTCATATAGCTCATGAACATTAGTTGTAGAGGGGCGTTTGATTTCTAAGGCAACAAGATCTTTCAATTCTTTTCTTAGAGATGTTTGAAGCCTTTTAAAACTTGCTTTAGCTTCAGCTTCATGACCTTCAATGCCTTCCTCTGCAGCCTTTACAGCTCTTTCTAACTCTCCTTGAAGGTCTGAGATTCTTATTTTTGCAGCGCTTATTTTGCCTGAAATATCTCTGTCTGCAGCTTCTATTTTTCGTGTTAAATCATCTTTTTTACTCTCAAGTTCTTGCATTTTTAATTGCATTTGACGCTTGAGTTCTTCTTTAGCATCTAAAATACTTTGAAGGTTAGCAGATTTATCTGCTTGTTCTCCCAGTGCTTGAAGTTCAATATCAGCTTTAGAAAGCTCATCAAATTTCTCTTTCATCGCTGCTATTCGTTCTTCAGCATCTTCTAAGTTATCTAGCTCTTCAGTCCTAAAGTTTAGCATTCCAGCAACTAGTTTATGGGTTTCTTCTTGCTGAGCTTCAAATTTTTGCTTATCAGATTCATATATACTTGTAAGTTCTTCTAGCTGAGTTTGTAGTTCCACCTGCTCTTTTTCTCTAACCGCAGCTAATTCAGAAAGCTCTTGTTGAATTCGAGCTCTATCAAGGCCTGCTTTTTGCGCTTCTTCTAAAAGAGCCGCTTGCTCTTCTGAATGCTTCGCTATATCTCTTGTATTTACCTCTACTCTCGCTCTAACATTTCTAATTAAATCAAGGATTTGAGATATGCTCCGATGGTCTTCTCCTAATTTGATGATTTCTTTAGCATGAGCTGCTAGCTGTTTACCTTGTCTACGCACCTCTTTTGCAAGGTTTTCATCCTTCTTAAACGCGCCAAGCTTTTGCATGACATTCTGTTTAAATATTCTAGCCTCTAACTCTTTTCTTTCTTTTGCATTGGCCTTTCTCATTTCCTCTTGTTGAGCTTCTAAATTGAAAGTTGCTAGCTTAAATTCCAGTTGTACTTCATTTGTAATACTATCTAGATTACTATGGATAGTGCCAGCTAATAATCTAAGTTCTGATTCTTTGCGATTAAGGTAATCAGGTAGATTAGTTCTTTCTTCTTCAGTTAACTTACTTTCAATTAGCTCATTTTGGGCAGTATTTGCTCTGCCAGCAATACTTTAAGCTATTATGTAAACGTTCTACTTCACTTTCCCAATGAGAGCAAAATGCTTCAGCTTGCTCATAGTTTTCTCTCACATTAGCAATGCTTTCTTTGAGGCCTAATAAGCGGTCAAGGTAACGAGATAATGTTGCAATAGGTAGGTTGCTTAAAGACCCTTTAGATGATATGTCTTTAACACTGTTAGAAAGGGTATCTTTGAGTGCAGAGAAGGCTTCTGCCTTCTCTGTTTTTTTACCCGGACTTTTCTTTCTTTGAGCCTTAAAATCCTCAGTTTGCCCATCTACACCACCTCCACGTTTCTTACCTGGAGATCTTTTAGAAGGGGAGCCACCCTTTGCAGGGCTAGTTCTAGAGCTGCTATTTCCTGCGCCTCTAGCGTTACCTAGATTTTTTTTTTCCCAGCCAGGAACGCAAGAAAGCTCTTTAGCCCATGATATTTTGCTGAAATCTAGCTGGAAATACTGCTCTCTAAAGCAAGCATCAAATGGCCTATCAGTAAAGTGTTCATCAAGGTTTGCCAGAGCATTTTCACTGTGAGTAGATAGCTTGCCTTCTTCTTGCCCAAAAAGTTGTTCAATGTATCTAAAAGCTGCTCTATCACCACCTTCGCTGCTTTTAGCCTTTTTATCTAGGTTATAGAGGATGAATAAAAGGGCATCGACTTTTCTTTTATCCATTTGGTCAGATGAAACTTCAGTCGTAGTTATAAATAAGTCCTCTAGAGCTTCTTTTAGATCTTCTTCTGTAGAAGCACTGTTGATTTCTTCATGCTTGTCTTCATCTATAAGCCCAATTTCTTTAAGGAAATTAGCAAGGGCTGAAATACATTCAGTTTTTTTACCCCTCTTAAAGGCATTTGAAGCAATGTTAGCAGGGGTGTAGTAATCAAAGTTATCGCGGTTATCAAGAACTTCTCCAAGAAGGTCTGTAGAGTCATAAGTGACTTTTTTCATTTCTCCTGACTCTTCATCTTTCACTTCCTCTTCTTTTTTATAAAGAGGAATATGTTCAGGAGCTTCGCTACCCATAGCTTTTGCATCTGGGAGGATGCTAGAAAAACCATCTCTTAGTAGGCGAGTAAAGTCAACAGCACATGAAGGCTTTCCGCCATCGGGTTCATTGAGCACTGCTTCAAGTTCTCTGCTTAAACCCTTATTTGTCCCTCTGAGTTTACTTCTAAATTTACTGAATAGATTAATTTTCAAAAAGTTAAGCAAAGACTGTTTTTTAGCTTCTTCTAAGGTTAAGTCTTCAGGCTTTTCAAGCTCGGTGCATAGCAAGAGTTTTAAAGATTTTGCGCCGGCTTTTTTTGCCTTTGCTAACTCTCCCTTCAAGTGAGCGCTCATTTCCTCTAAAAGTTTTAACTCTTCTTCAAAGGCCTGAATTCTATTTTCCACCTTTTCTTTAGCTTCTTCTAGAGCTGATAGGGAAGTAGTAATGTCATTACATAGCTTTTCATAAGGGTATATAGCAGCATTTTCCTCTACTGGATCAAGCCTTTGTTCTTGGATTTTAGCTATTTCACCTTCTAGTAGATTTTGTTGCTGCTCTAGTATAGCTCGTTTTTTTTCATAAACTTGCTCTTGATTACCAACAAACTGCTCTAGCTTAGCTTTAGCATCGCTAACCACACTATCTACTCCAAGATGAGTAATATTTCTGTCACTACTGTCTTTAAGAAGTCCCTGAAGAGAGCTATCCAGCCTATGGCATACGGATCCCGGTATCCTGTGATAGCTTAGGGTGGCAAGCTCTTGAGCACCTCTTGTAGCTTTACCAGCTTCGTATGACCCTTCTGTAAAAGCTACGTGAGTGCTGAGCGTTTGCTGCTCAATAGCAGCCTTGTCTTTTTCTGCTTTATCTTTTTTGATTCGAACCGCTTGTATACCGTCAGCAAGGCTGCTTTCTATGATGAAGTCTAGCTCATCATCGTCGTCATCTGATAGCAGACCCTTAGCTGTTTCTAAAGCTTTGGCTATATTATGAGAGTAAGCGAGAACCTCTTTGTTACCCACAGAGCTAGTTAAAGTACTAAACTCAATGTAAATCTCTTTTAGCTTTCTTTTTAGTGCTTCTGGGTTATTTAAAAGACTATTGCCTTCTTCATCTAGATAAATTTTGCTTTTACCTTCAAAAGCCTCTTCTACCATTTTTGCAAAGTAGTGCTTAATATCAAATAAAGCTCCTGCTAGCTTGTATTCTTCAACATCTTCTTCTGCAATCGGCAGTTTGACATTGTTATCAGCCGCTAGAGTACTAACAATATCTCCTATTTCTAAAGAAGAGTGATCATTTTTTTCAGCTTGAGTAAGCATAGAGTCAAATGATTTTAAGGTTCTAGAAACTAGTGAAACTTCTTGCTTTTCATTAGGGTCACCATCAGCTAAAGCTGAGGCAAGGCTTCTATACTTTTTGACAAGCAAGCTAGCTGTGTATATTTGTCCAGGAGTGTATTCAACTTTTTTTGGCCTATCTACAAACTCCTTAGAGAACTGTAATCTTCTCGCAATATCTTCAGGAAGGGAATCCCGCACTATTTTTTCAGGGAAACGGCGTATAATCGCAGCGTCTTTAAAGTGAAGTTTATACTCTAGTGGTGTGGTAAGGCCAATCACACGTATTTTCTTTTCTTCAACAGCGGTTTTCAAACTTTCCATTAAAGAAGAAGACCCTACCCATGAAAGTTTTTTCATCCAGTTGTGGGCTTCGTCAGCAATGATAACTACTGGAGGATCTGAATCCTCCCATTTTTTAATCACTTTACCCAAGACACCCGCAAACGACATATTAGGTTCATTAATTCCCTCAACTATCTCTTTGGTAAGCATGATAACTTGTGTACCTTTAGGTAGGCTGGTTTTTCCTTCCATAACAGCTTTTGCAAAAGCTTTGGCACCAAAAGTTTTACCTGAACCTGGAAGAGCGGTAACTACTCCAGCTTTAGAACCCTTACTAGTTACCAGACGGTCCATATAGTCAATAAGCTCTTCATCAATGTCCCAATCTGGAACTTCCCCTGCAGCTATTTGCTTACGAAGCTCGGCGGTTAAATTATCACCAGTTGTTAGGGCCTTATGCTCAATTTTGTAAGTATCATCTTTTGAAAGCTCCTCTACTGTTTCATCAAAGCGTCTGCAGGCTTTTTCACTTTCTTCTATTTGCTCAGCTTTTAAGTCTTCTAAAACGCTTCTTGAACGTTGATAGGCACTTCCTAAATCTCCAAGGTTATCTGTATTTAACGTCTCGTTAAAAGCGTGCCGCTTAGCTTTTTTACTCTGGAAAATACGTTCACCCTTATCTCCTTTTTGACGCATTTGATATAGGTGAACCCAGTCAAGGGGGGTTGCATGCGGACCACTAGCATCGTCATAATCAAAGCTTACATCATTAACATCTCTTGTTTCATGCGTGTCAGCTTTAGTTTCAGTTTTAGTACTTCCGCCTTCAGTTACAGTTGTAAGAGCTTTCTCTAAGGCATTTAAACGGCTGTTATATACAGCAGCTGTAATGGGTACTGCCATTTGACTATCAGCTTGATTCCTAGCTGCAATAAGGTCAGAAAATATTTCAAAATCTCTACGATAAGAGAAGTTATAAATAGCTTGCCTTACTCCATTTTCATCTTTCTCATATCTAGGCTGTGTAATATATACAAAGCTACCCCAGTTGGTATGGGCAGTTTCATACTTAGGGTCACCTTTAGCATCTGTAGCATTCACTAAATCAAAGAAGCTAATGAAGTCTTGAGCAGCCTCAGTAAGGTCATATGGCTTACCCAAAAGCAAGGCTTTGAGATTGCTGAGCTCTGGTAAATCATCTCCCCTTAATTTTATAACAGCTTCCCTAAAACTTCCCATAGGACCTTGAGCTTGAGAAGGCAAGCCCTTTAAAAAAGCCTTTGAAGATTCAAGGCTTTTTATAGCAAATGTAGTCTTATACATTTTGACTTGTTTTTTATACTCAGGTAAAAAGCGGCTTTCTTTATTGCTACATAGATCTTTTTTAAAGCTACTAATCTCTTCAAGTGCTTCTCTAGCATCTTCCGCTGTATAACTACTTGCAAGACTTTCCAGGCTCTCAGGTGTTAATTCGTTAGAGCTTTCGTAGTGAGTCTCATCTAGAGGAAAACCTAGTTTTAACTCACTATGCTGAAAAGCGCGGATTAGAGCTCTAGGGTCTTGTGAAAGGTCATGATGCTCATCACCAGAACTAGCTGCTCTACTTAATTCAAGGTCTTCTAGGCGTTGACTTTGTGCAAGTAGTAGCTTTTTAAGTCTTTGGAATTTCTCATCATCTTCTTGAATACTGCCAGATTGCTTAAGCTCTTCTAACTTTTTCTTTAGCAGCTCTATTTGCTGCCTTGTAGTTTCAATATCTGAGCCACCTATAGTACCAATTTGCTCTTCTAAAAGCTTAATTCTTTCTACAAGTTTATCTATCGAACCTGAGAAGTCTTCAGGGCTATCAATAGCTCCTATGTCATCTGCCAGCTTTTTCCTGAGAGCAGCATCGTCATCATCGCCTCCAACTGTCTTCCTCTTTTTTGTAGGGTCTTCTGCAGGGTCTTTTCTTCTATCAATATCAACTCGTTCACGATCCTCTCTACGCTCTAAAGTTCCAGAGCGTTGAGCAGCAGGGGAGTCATTAATGGAATTAATGATCTTATTATAGACTTTATTAACCTTTGAGCTCAGGCTTTCTTTTGTATTAGCTTTAGTAAGTCTTGCATTAGGGTCATTTTTTATAGTATCCCACTTGCCTTTATCAGGAGTCTCAGTAAACTCACCTTTCTCTACAGAGATATGCTCAAAGTCACCAACGTGTTGTTTGTGGATTGCAATTACTCTTACAGAGTTTCTAGCTAGGTCCAAGGCTTTATCTAGATCAAACTCGCTGTCGTTTAGTAGGTTGACGTCGCCCTTGCGAAGGATGACGTCGTATTCATCATCACAAGGGTCTTCTTCTTTGCCTTGATAGTTAATAACTAGTTTTACACCTTTTTTCTTATCTCTTTCAATTCTAAAGGTGAACCTTATACCCTTAAACTCACTATTTGTATTCTTAGTGCCAAAGTCTTTTTTTGGGGTGTCTAGTTCGCTTGGGTCATAATTTTGACCAAACCTAAAGCCTCCAAGTGTGCCATCATCTGACATGAAGCAGCCTCCAATAAATTGCGCTAAAACTCTATTGATTACCTAAGTTCTTGTATAAAGGATAATTTTAAAATTTATCAAACATATTTACTCGTGGGCTAGTAGCTTATAGCAAGAATTAAAGGGGAGAGGAGGGAG
>JAACFD010000151.1 GCA_009937555.1 Chlamydiales bacterium
ATAAAGTACTCAATTTCCATTTGCTCAAACTCAACCAAGCGGAAGATAAAGTTTCCAGGAGTGATCTCATTTCTAAAAGCTTTACCAATTTGTGCTAAACCAAAGGGAGGTTTTACACGAGTACTATCTAAAACATTTTTATAGTCTAAAAAGATTGCTTGCGCTGTTTCAGGACGTAAATAGATCGTCTCATTTGACTCTGAAGTCTTAGATACCTGGGTGGTAAACATAAGGTTAAATGCGCGAGCTGAAGTGAAATTCTTTGCTTTACAGCTAGGGCAGCTAAGCTCATTTTCACTAATAATTTTATTCAACTCTTCTAGAGGGACGCCTTCAACTTCCATTTTAAGCTGATCCTCTATTAAGTGGTCCACTCGGAAACGAGCGCGACACTCTTTACAGTCAATCAAGGCGTCACTAAAACTATCTACGTGGCCAGAAGCTTCCCAAGCCTTAGGATGTAAGAAAATAGGGCCGTCAATACCCAGAATATCCTGACGGTCTCTAACAAAGCGTTTCCACCATAAATCTTTAATTGTCTTTTTTAATTCAACACCATAAGGTCCATAGCTATAGGTGTTCGCAAAGCCTCCATAGACTTCAGAACCAGGATAAATAAAGCCTCTTCTTTTACAAAGGGCTACAATAGGTTTAAGGGAATCTAGTTTGTTTGTCGTATTTTTATCAGTCATCTAGGATTTTCCTTTGTTTCCATTTTCCTGTTTTAAACCTTAGATAGGGGACTAGTGCTGCAATAGAGGCAAAAAGTACCCAAATATACATGGAAGTGGTCACTGTGGCCAAGTTCCAGTATGTCAGCATGGCTGTAGGTAAAAGTAAAAAGAACCACAAGCTAAGTATACCTACTGCTAATAAGAAGAAAGTATCACCAGCTGCAGTTAGCATTCCGCTAAATAAACAGCGAATGTTTTCCAATAAACTATAGATGATGGCAATAATTAATCCAAATTTTATTAATGGAAAAATACCTTCATTTATATCAGTATGAACGGTTTGAGCACCAGAGTGGTAGTGGTCTGCTACAAAAATAGAAACAATCTGATCCTGGAATAGATAGAAGATTAAAGAAGATAGAACTGTAAAAATAAAAATTAAAATTAAACCTGATCGAACTAAAGAGTTAACCTCTTCTGTTCGTTTAGCTCCAATTAGGTTTCCTGCAATAGCACTTGTTCCTTTTTGCAGGCCCATTCCATAAAATAGTAGCAACATCACTATAGACTGACACACTCCAGCTACCAATATATGGGTAGAACTCAAATACTCCATAATTTGGTAAAATACAGCCCATGCAGTCATTTCTAGAGTGACAAAACTTGCAGAAGGAGCCCCTACTTTTAAAATTTGGCGCATTAATTTAGGGCGGTAGCTAAAGTCGGTTGAGTCGTACTGCTCTCTACTTTCTTTTTTAAAGTAGTAATACAGAAGATAAAGACACTGAAGGCATAAGCCCAAAGAAGTTGCTATGGCAGCTCCTTTTACACCAAGAGAGGGGAAAGAGCCATAGCCAAAGATAAATAGGGGGTCTAAGATCACATTGGCTACGTTTCCTAAGACAAAAGCTTTTGTAACTCTAGAGGTTTCTCCTCTACCTACAAAAAAAGCAATCATAGCTCCTAAAACACCATGAAAAGGGGTAAAAAGCATTAAATATTTTAAATACTCAGCCTTATAAACTCCATTAGGAGTAGATAAATATAGATCGGTACCCCAAATGGCAGCAGGGATGAAAAAAATAGCGCTAAAAGCACACACCCTTAGCATTTGGTTACAGCAGGGACCTATCATTTTAAAACGCTTAGCACCATTGTTTTGAGCTACATAGACTTCGGTGAGCTCCGCTAAAGTTTGAAAAGAGTAGCCAAAAGCCCAAAATAGTGTTCCAGCATTTACAGCTGCAGCAAGAGCTGAGGGAGAGTAGCGAGCAAGAAATACGCGGTCTATAAATACCATCATAAATGCGGATAGCCAAGAAAGCATCATAGGGTAAGAAATTGCCCAAAGATGTCTGGTCTTATCCCCTGAAGGGGTTTCCATGGTGTGAGTCTCCGTAGTTTAAAAAAGGAAAATGATAGATTATTACTATCTATAGAGTAAGTATAAAAAAGCACGCAAGCAAAAGCTATAATAAAATTTAGAGGGGCTTAAAAAACTAAAGTTTACCTTATATCGCTAGCTTGCTATAGTGTATGCCACTTTTATTAACATTTAGGGGTGCCATTTATTGGCTGAGAGCTTTTTTAAAGCAACCCTTCGAACCTGAAAGAGATTATGCTCGCGGAGGGAAAATGTTCACACAAAACCTTTCTAGTTTCGATTATTTTAGTATTTTTTTATACCTTTTAGCCTTAGCTTTTATTGCTCTAAAACTTAGAGCGGTAAAACAAAATAGTGCTATTGATTATTTTATTGCAGGTAGACGCCTGACTTTACCTATGTTTGTAGGGACTATGGTGGCTACTTGGTACGGCCAGTTAGCCGGTGTTTCAGAGCTGTCTTTTAATACAGGCATCTTTAGCTGGCTGGTACACGCCCTTTTTTGGTACGGTATTTATATCTTTTTTGCTTTTTTTATTGCTGGCAAGTTGCATAGCCAAAACTACTGGACCTTGCCTCAGTACATAGAGCGTCACTATGGCAAAAAAGCGGGCTATTTAGCTGCTTGGATAAACTTTTTAAAAATGGTTCCCATTCTTTATATCTTATCATTAGCCCTTTTAGTGCGCATTTTTTTCAAAGTAGATTTAGCTGAAGCCTGTGTGATAGCGGGCGTGTTGTCAGTGTTTTATTGCGTCTCAGGAGGCTATAGAGCGGTTGTCTATTCGGACTGCCTTCAAATGATTTTGATGTACTCGGCTGTTATTTTAGTGCCCATCTATGCCTACAAACTTTATGGGGGCTTAGACTTTTTACAAACAGAGCTGCCTAAAAATCACTTGAAGTTAACAGGAGGCTTTAGTTTCTCTGAAACTCTAGTATGGGCCATCATCCCCTTGACGACATTAGTAAACCCTACTTTTTTTCAGAGGTGTCATACAGCCAAATCTCCTGAAATTGCTAAAAAAGGAGTGCTAATTTGTCTGATTTTTTGGGGAATATTTGATATTTGCACTACGTTAATAGGTCTTTATGCGAGAGCAATTATTCCTTCAGTTGACCCTAAGGATGCTATAGTAACGCTAGGTTTGACCCTACTGCCTGAGGGCTTAAAAGGTCTCTTTCTAGTAGGACTTATGGCTACTGTGATGTCTACTATTGACTCACACTGCTTTGTTGCGGGGCAAATTTTTGCGCAGGATATCTATCCAAAACTCGCAAAGAAAATACCTTCAGAGAAAAAGATGATATGCTTAAGTAAGTGGGCCATGTGCGCAGTAGTACTTATGGCTATTGTTATCAATGTCTACCTTAGCTTTAGCATTACGTTTTATCGCAAGTTAACAGGTTCTTTAGCGACTGTGTGCTTACTAATACCTCTTATACTGGCTCTTTTTTCTAATAAAAAGCGCTTTGCTCATGTGGGGTACCACGCTATGCTATATGGAATATTAGGGTTTCTTTGGTTTTTTACCAGTAACTACCTTAAACAAAGTGCGCTGCTCACAGGTACTTTTCTAGAGTTTTTACTTTATCCCAACCAGCTATTGCCTTTTCTATTTTCAGAAGGAATTTATTTAGGGCTATTTATGTCACTAACAGCTTTTACAATATCTTTTTTGAGAGGACAAAGGTTAAGGGAAGCGGCGTAGCTGGCTACAACTTGCTGTAAAATACTCAAAATCTTTCTCTAGAAAGATATAGTTTGCAAGGGTGCGCTGTTTGAATACCTTTATTAGGTTTGAAGCAGCGCGCCATAAGCTATACTCAGCTTTCACATACTCAGATTCAGATCGTAAGCGATTAGCTAACAAAGCTGAAGAGTCGTGAGTTTGGCTTTGTGCATCTCTTTCTTTTTCACGGTATTGTAAAAATTTTACCACAGCTTTTTGGTAAGCTTCATCTTTAATAGCAGGAAAAGAAGCTGCAGGAGCTTCTTGGCAAAAGAGTTTAATAAAGTTTGTCTCTACCCTCTCTAAAATAGTTAGTTTTTCTTCAACGAGTAAAGAGGGGTCATCTTTAACTATTTTGATAGCAGCTCTCAGTGGAAGGTAGAAGCGAAGATAAGCGCTAGCTATACGAGAGCGAGAGAAGTTAAGTTGTAACTTAAGCCAGTTTTGGTAGCACTGCATGTGGTCTAGATAAGCCTTCTGCTTAGCAGGAGGTAAAAGGGTAAAGCTATCATACTTTTGGTGCATCTCCCATATAAAGTGAAATGCTTTTTGGTGTTCTTCAATAAAAAGCGAATCAATCTCCTGAGCTTCCCACTTATCTGGAGCGCTAATTAAAGAAGATATATCTGCTAGAGCGCTTAAAGCTTCAGGAACTTTCTTAAAGAGCTTACCTATAAGATCAGGCATACTTTTATAGTGGTGGATAAGTTTTTGATAGTGCTTGTCTAAAAAAGCATTTCTATCACTTTCCCAAAAGCTATCGCTTAGAGCTTGGAAGTCTTCGTCGGTGTTTAAAAAGTCTAAGTGTCCCTGATTATGTACAGAAAAAGGGACGAAAATTAGCTTGGGGACAGTGGAAAAAATACTGGCTTGCACTTGGTGGATAAAGTCACTGCTAAACCTAAAAGTAAATCCAGCATGCTTTTGTATCCACTGTTCAAGTAGCTGTAAATCTTGCATAAACTGATTGAAGCTAAGTACTTCAGATTCTGTCTTCAGGTTGTAACCAGCTTGTCTTTTTTTCTCCACATAGTAAAATCGAATGTCGTGATACATGCCCTTTACAAGTTCTATATCACTTAGAGAAACAGCTACAGAGTTAATTTTCCAGCTGATACCTTTTGCCAGAAAAGCAGCATCGCTTCCCACTTTAACCGAATGCATAAAGTTGTGGTAGGGAAGAAAGGGAGTATATAAAGAAAACAGGTCAAAAAACTTATCTAAAATAAGCTTTCTAAGTGCAATACCTACTTTAGCTTGTTTGGAGCTGCTGTTTTCTAGCTCATTAATAGCTATAGCCTCAGATTCTTTTGCAAGGCTAAGGCTAATCAACTCCAGGAAATCTTTGTGATGCTTTTTATTATCCAGTTTTTTACGAGATAAAAAGCTTTGAAGAGATTCAGATAGAGAGTTTAAAGAACTTGGGGGGGTATTGGATTGATAAAACT
>JAACFD010000152.1 GCA_009937555.1 Chlamydiales bacterium
AATAGATAAAATATAAGCATAGGATAGCTATGAGGATTTTATGCCAAAGCTTAAGAAATAAAAGAAAAATACAGGATACGAAACTTTTATCGTATAACGCTTACATTTTCTGTACTATAGGTATAGATAAAATATGGAAACCTTTTTCAAGGACTCTTTTTGTGAGTTCACACAGGTAAAGACGTTCAGCTTCTTCTTCACTGCCCTCAACTCTACAGTCCCTGAAGAAGGCATTGAACTTATCAGCTAGTTGAAATAAAAAGTCTGTAAGTTTATTAGGTAGAAGTTCTTGAGAGAGGCTTTGAATGGTGTCAGGGAACTTAATTAGATGTGCCGCAAGTGTCTGTTCAGAGTTATGACTAAGGCTTAAGTTAGAGCTATTTGATACTTGTACTTTTTTAGCTACTTTTCTCTGTATGCTAACAATGCGTACATAAGCATACATTACGTAACAAGCTGTATTGCCATCAAAGCGAAGCATTCTATCGTAGCTAAAGGAGTAGTCACTCATTCGGTTACAAGATAAATCAGCGTATTTCACAGCCCCAATACCTAGAGCCTTTGAAGCTTGCCTTAGCTCTTCATCAGGAATATCAGGAGTTCTTTGTCTAATAGTTTCTTCTGCTTTTTGAATAGAGGTAGTTAACAGATCGATTAACTTTACTGTTTCACCAGATCTTGTTTTAAATTTTTTACCATCAGGGCCTAAAACTAAGCCAAAGCCGACGTGGTTAAACTGTGTTCTTGTTGGGTCTAAGAACCCAGCCATTTCAGAAACTTTTTCAACTAGTTGAAAGTGAAGAGACTGTCCTGAATCTACAACCACAATGATGCGTTCAGCTTTTTCCTTTTCAACACGGTGCTTCATTGCTGCTAAATCAGTTGTATCGTAGTTGAAGCCTCCATCAGACTTTTGCACCATCAAAGGAAATGGGGTTCCATCTCTTCCTTCAAATCCATCAACAAATACACACTTAGCACCATTAGAAACTGTGATTAATTTTTTCTCTTCTAGTAAGTCTATTGTATTCTGTAGCATAGGGTTGTAAAAAGACTCACCTCTTTCTTCAAGGGAAGCATCAAGCAGGTCATATATTTCTTGATATGCTTTTCTAGAAATTTCACTTATAAGTTTCCATGCCTTAAGTTCTTCACTTTTTTTAGCTTGAAGTGCAACTACGCAAAGTTGGGAGCGTTTTTTAAAGTCTTCGTCTTGGTCAAAACAGAGCTTAGATGCCTTGTACCATGCGCATAAATCTTGAAGGGTAGCTGTTTGCTTACCTGTTAATACATCTGGTGAGTGCTCCTTTATATAGGTTATTAGCATTCCAAAAGCAGTGCCCCAGTCTCCGATATGATTTAATCTAAGAACATCATGGCCTAAAAATTCCATTGTTCTAGCTAGACACTCTCCAATAATAGTAGATCGTAAGTGTCCTACATGCATTTCTTTAGCGGTGTTGGGACTGGAAAATTCAACTATAACTTTTTGAGGGTTATCTAACTCGGGTACTCCTAGGCGTGTGTTTTGAAACATGCTATCAAGTTGTTTATTTAGAATACCCTTTGAAAGAGTTAAGTTAATGAAGCCTGGTCCTGCAATTTCTACTTTGTCAAATAAGCTTGCGCCTTCAAAGTCATTTGGTAGTTGCTCACATATTTTTTCAGCAATAACTCTAGGGGAGAGCTTGAGGTCTTTTGCAAGTTTTAGTGCGCTATTAAATTGGTAGTGGCCATACTCTTCTTTAGTAGCAGGTGTAATAACTGCATTTGCAGGTTGACTTAGGTCTAAATCAGGAAAAGTTTTCTTAAGAGTATTTTTAAAGGTAGTAGAGAGGATGTCGTTTATTGTATACATATTTTTTTTGAAAATGGTACTTTAGATAAAGATTTTAAAATAGTTACGATAGAATTAGATACTCTAAATGGACTATAGGTTGTTAAATCACATTTGCCTAGAGTTATTAATTGCTAAAATTGATTATAATGCATATATTATTTAAACTTACGCATTAAAATAAACTATTAAAACTTCAAAATTACAGTGGGTTAAAATATTACCATGGCTGAACTTACCCTTTCCGATTCTTTAATTACTTCATTAAAGAAATTTCTTAAGTCTAACCGTAAGGCTGAGCTTGTAAATGCATACTTGTTTTACGTTGGAGAAAAGTACAAAGTAAAGCCGGTAGCTTTTCCAAAAGGTAAAATAATTTTCCAAAGCTTAGATAGTGCTGTAGATATTCTAGAAAAAGAAAACAAGCTATGGAGAGAAACTCAAATTAAAGTTCACTTTGATCGTGAAAGTGTTAACGAAGATACTGCAAGAGTTTATATCTGTCCTTTTTCTGGTAAAGTATTTGGTGATAATACACACCCAAACCCACAAGATGCCATTTATGATTGGGTGGCAAAATGTCCAGAAAATACAGAAAGAGTTAATGGATTACCAGCAAAACGATTTTTGGTGTCAGAAGATAAAGAAGTGATCAAAAATTACATTAAAGAGCGTAAGAAAGCTGTAACTAAAACAGTATTTTCTTCAGCCGTTAATGGAAAGCTTTTTAACAGTAAGAAGGCTGTTGTTGAAGACTTCGAGCAAAACTATGTGAAGTCAATGACTCTGCTTGAAGTTCAAAATCAGAACCGCTTTCAAATTGAAGATGGTTTTTTAAATTTCATCCAACAGCAACTTGACGAACAAAAAATCACTAGTTTTGTAGAAACGCTTTCTAATCATGCTGACTTTTTACCATTTGTAGAGAAATGGTTATCAAGTGATGAGGAAGAATAGTTAAAGTATATAATGCCTTCCAGTCAT
The DNA here is from genome assembly GCA_009937555.1 of Chlamydiales bacterium. Taxonomy (GTDB): domain Bacteria; phylum Chlamydiota; class Chlamydiia; order Chlamydiales; family JAACFD01; genus JAACFD01. The sequence goes on from JAACFD010000152.1 coordinate 2,822, forward strand.
ATCTCTACGTCTGTCTCAGATAGTGTTCAAACGACAAGAGAAATTGCTTGTCAACTTGCTCAGGAATGTCCCCTAGGGACATTGATTACGCTGAATGGTGACCTAGGAGCTGGTAAAACTACTTTTGCAAAAGCTTTTATTTCCTCCCTACTTAATATAGAAGAATCAGAAGTGAATAGCCCTACCTTTACCTATCTCAATTCCTACTCTTCTGAAAAGACTAGTCTACATCATTTTGATTTATACCGCTTAAATGAGCAAGATGAGTTTTTAGATCTTGGCCTTGAAGAGTTTTTCTATGAAGATGAAAGCATATGTTTAGTGGAGTGGGCTGAGAAAATTTCTACTTATTTACCGCTTAAAAGGTGGGACATTCTAATTGAACACCAAGGGCATAATAAGAGAAAGCTTGTGGTTACATGTCAAGGAGATGACCATGCAGACATTTAGCTTTAAAAATCCAAAGTTTATCAAATCTTGTACTGAGGTAAAACAGTATCCCTTTTTTCCTTCAGGCAAATTAGAAAAGCCTGAAATAGCCGTTTGTGGTAGGTCTAATGTAGGCAAATCCTCATTGATGAACCACCTTTTTTTATCAAAAAAGTTGGTAAAGACATCTTCGGTACCAGGGAAAACTCAGACGATCAACTTTTTTACCTTAGATGAACAGTTAGTTGTTGTTGATTTGCCTGGATACGGTTTTGCAAAGGTACCAGGTGTTCTTAAGCGTAAATGGGGACCCATGATTGAATCTTATTTTCAATCTAGAAAGTCTCTCTACTTAACCCTATTTTTACTCGATCTAAAAAGAGACCCGAGTCAAGAAGATAAGAAGTTTTTAGATTGGGTTATTTCACAGGATAAATCTCTTATTGCTGTTTTTACTAAAGTAGATCAGGTCCCTAAAACAAAGCGAGCTAAAAGAGTGAAAGAGCTTATGAGTAAAATTGGAGTACCAAATCTTCAATATTTACTTTACTCTGTAAAAGAGAATATTGGCCGGAATCAGTTATGCAGTATGATAACAGAAGCCATCAATGAAGAGATAAATGAGTTAGAGGTAGAATGAAAGATTGTCAAGACGAGTTTGTATGTATTGATTGTGAAACAACAGGACTTGATGTTGAAAAGGATCGAGTGATTGAAGTTGCTGTTATTCGTTTTAATATGAATGAAGTGCTAGAGTCTTTTGAAACTCTTATTGATCCTGAAATGATAATTCCAGAGGAATCTATCAAAATTCACCATATCACTCAAGAAATGGTAGAGGGTAAACCAAAGATGAGAAAGATGCTGCCCGAGGTAGCTAAATTTTTCAAAGATAGTCCCTATATTGTTGGGCATGGCGTGAGTTTTGACCTCGATATTGTTAACCGTTATTCAATTGGAGAGCCTTGCATTCGATATAAGCAGCAGCATGTAATTGATACCTTACGTTTAGCTCGTCTTTATGGTCAAAGCCCTACTAATTCATTAGAAAGTTTAAGTAAGCATTTCAATGTGCAAAGTCAAGGAGCCCATAGGGCTATGGCAGATGTACAAGTGAATATTGAAGTGTTTAAGCATTTGACGCGTTCTTTTAAGTCTACAAAAGAAGTCTTAAAAGCGCTTGAAAAGCCTATTTTTCTGCCTAATATGCCCTTAGGTAAGCACAAAGGCAGACCTATGAGAGAAGTTCCTTTGGATTATTTAAAGTGGGCCTCAAGGCAAGATTTTGATAGAGATCTTCTTTTTAGTATTAGGCAAGAAATTAAACGCAGGCAGAAAGGGCAGTCATTTGGTCAGTCTGCAAATCCCTTTTCCTCGCTTTAACTTAGCTCTAGGGTTGTAGCCTGCTTATCTTCCAGCTTGAATTTACTGGCTCATATACAAAACGGTCATGAAAACGGTGCTTCCTACCTTGCCAAAACTCAAACTGATACGGGGTAATCCAATAACCACCCCAAAATGATGGGCGAGGTATAGCTTTATTTTCCTGAAATTTCCCTCTGTTTTTTTCTAGCATCTCTTCAAGGTCTTGCCGGGAGTCAATTTTTTGGCTTTGCTTTGAAGTGTAGCTAGCAAGCTGACTTTCGAAAGGTCTTTTTTGAAAATACTTTTCAGAGAGCTCTTTGTCTGCCTTTTTTGCAGCACCTTTAACATGACACTGTCTTGGTATATCTCGCCAGTAGAATGTTAAAGCAACATATGGACTATGGCTGATATCATAGGCCTTGTTAGAGTCATAGTTGGTAAAAAAAAGTAAGCCATTTTTTTTAGAAACTTGTTTAATTAAGACAGTTCTAGTAGATGGCCTTCCTGAATTATCTACTGTAGCTAAAATAGCTGCATTGGCA
>JAACFD010000153.1 GCA_009937555.1 Chlamydiales bacterium
AAAATATTAAGTATTCTAAACTTTGAAATTTAATACTATATATGCTAAACTACAAGGTTTAAAATCGATGAAATTTGGAGTATAAACGAATGCCTAGGATTATAGGAACAGATATACCAGGGAATAAACGCTTAGTTATTAGCCTAACTTATATTTTTGGGATTGGTAACACATTAGCTGTAAAAGTAATTGAAGAGTTATCTCTTAACCCTGATATGAAAGCATCTGAATTAACAGAAGATCAAATTGCAAAAATCGGAACTCATCTACAAGAAAACTATGTAGTAGAGGGAGATTTAAGAAGAGAAGTTAGTAATAACATAAAACGTTTGATTAGCATCAATTCTTACAGAGGTCAAAGACACCGAGTAGGCTTGCCAGTTAGAGGTCAAAAAACAGCGACAAATGCGAGAACTCGTAAAGGTAAAAAGAAAACAGTTGCTGGTAAGAAGAAAGCTGTCTAAACAAACTAAAAATTAAAGAGAGGACAAAAAGTGAACGCTAAAGCTGCTGTCAAAAAAACTGTAAAAGCAAAAAAGAAGCTACAAAGAAATGTACCTTCCGGTATTGCTCATGTAAAAGCTACGTTCAATAATACTATTGTAACTATTACTGATCCTGCAGGTACCGTTATAGCATGGTCTTCTGCTGGTAAAGTTAAGTTTTCAGGATCAAAAAAAACCTCAGCTTTTGCTGCTACAGTTGCTGCTCAAGATGCAGCTAAGATTGCTCAAAATATGGGAATGAAAGAACTTGAAGTTAACCTTAAAGGTCCAGGAGCTGGAAGAGAGTCTGCTGTAAGAGGTTTACAGTCCACAGGCTTGAACATTACTCTTATTAGAGATCACACTCCAGTACCTCACAATGGGTGTAGACCACGAAAACGAAGAAGAGTATAAGCATATTAACACTTTTAAACTTGGGAGACCTTGAATGTCTATCGTCTACGGCAAAATTAAAATGCCCAATAGCTTGAAAATCGAAGAAAGTACAGCAAGTGCAATCTTTTGTCGCTTTGTAGCAGAACCTTTAGAGCGAGGAGCTGGCCACACATTAGGAAACTCTCTTAGAAGAGCCCTTTTAACTTCAATTGAAGCTCCTGCAATTATTTCTATCTTCATTGAAGGTGTTAAGCATGAGTATATGGCTGTAGAAGGCATTATTGAAGATGTTACAAATATAGTCTTAAACTTTAAAGGAGCTTTACTTAGAAAGCTTCCTGATGAAGTTGAGGAAGATGCTAGAGGACCTAAGATCTTAACTAAAATGTTAAGCATTACTTCAGAAGATATTGAAACATCTGGCGGCCAAAAGAAAATTACACTTGGTGATGTTGTTGAGAGCTCAAACTACGAAGTTGTTAATCCTGACTTACACCTTTTCACTGTAACTAAGCCTATGACAAAGCGTGTAGAGCTAAAAGTTGATATTGGAAAAGGATATGTTCCTGCTGAAAGACATGTAATTGAAGATAAAGTAGTAGATGAAATCGTCATAGATTCTTGTTATTCTCCTGTTCGTCTTGTAAATTACTTTGTGGAAGATACAAGAATAGGTCAAGATACAGATTATGATAAGCTTATAGTTGAAGTAAGTACTGATGGCAGAATTACACCTGAGGAAGCTGTAACTTTTGCATCGCAAATTTTAACAAGAAATCTTGAGATTTTTACTGATGTTAAGCCTCACTCTCTAATTTTTGAAGAGGAAAAAGAGAGAAAAGAGAATGACAACAATGAATTATTTAAGAAACTTACACAAAAGATTAGTGAAATTGAGCTATCAGTTCGTTCAACTAATTGTCTAGTAGGAGCTAATATTGCAACTATTGGGGAGCTAGTTATTCAACCTGAGTCTGATATGCTTAAGTTTAGAAACTTTGGTAAGAAATCTCTAAATGAAATAAAAGCAAAACTGTCGGAGATGGGACTAAGTCTTGGAATGGATTTATCATCTTATGGCATTAACTTGCAAAATGTTAAAGATAAAATGAAAAGCTTCTTGCAAGAAGAGCAGAAATAGAGGTTTAAGAAAATGAGACACCGTAAGACAGCTACAAAGTTAGGTAAAAGTCCTTCTCATAGAAGATGCTTAATGGCTAACATGCTAAAAGATTTAATTAATAAAGAAAGAATTGTAACTACTGTAGCTAAAGCAAAAGTACTCAAAAGGTACGCTGATAAAATGGTTACACTAGCAAAAGATCCTTCTCTAGCATCTAGAAGAAGAGCTATTGCTAAGTTAATGGTTAGATACAATACACTTACACCTAAGCAAGCAAGGCAAGCTAAACAAGGTGATCAAAAAGCCTATAACAATGATAGAACAGTTGTTTCAAAGCTTTTTGAAAATCTAGGGCCTCGCTTCAAAGATCGCCAGGGAGGTTACACTCGCATCATCAGAATGGGTAGTACCCGTACTGGGGATGGAGCTCAACTGTGCTTGGTTGAATATCTTGCAAGTTAATGAATAAGGCGCAGATCAATTCTGCGCCTTTTTTGTTGTAGATCTTTAATAAACACTCGTTTTTTTTTAAAGTTTCTCATAGACTGAAAAAGTAAAAAATAACTTAGGTGGTGTCATATGTCTATAAAGATTGGTATAAATGGCTTAGGTCGAATAGGTAGGTTAGTATTAAGGGCAGCTTTCTCAAGAACTGATCTTGAGCTTATTGCTGTAAATGACCTAATACCTATTGATCAAATAGCTTATTTACTGCGCTATGATTCCACACACGGTCTTTTCAATCATAACATAAGTGTTCAAGGTAACCATCTAGTAATAGATGGACACAAGATACTTTATACAAGTGAAAAAGACCCGGCCAAACTACCTTGGAAAGATCTCTCTGTTGATTATGTAGTTGAAAGTACAGGCCTATTTTTAACAGAGAGCGGTGCTTCGGCTCACTTATCAGCAGGGGCTAAGAAGGTTGTTCTTTCAGCACCTGCTAAGGATAGCTCTGTTTCAACATTTGTTATGGGAGTTAATCACCATAACTATGAACCAGAGTCAGATCATATTATCTCAAATGCTTCATGTACAACTAACTGCTTAGCTCCAATATCCAAAGTATTATTAGATAATTTTGGAATTGTAGAAGGCCTAATGACAACGACTCATGCAGTAACAGCGGGTCAAACGCTAGTTGATGGAGCTTGTAAAAAAGATTGGCGTGCAGGCAGAAGTGGCTTGCACAACATTATCCCAGCTTCAACAGGGGCGGCAAAGGCTGTAGCTCTTTGCTTACCTGAACTTTCTGGAAAATTAACTGGTATGGCCTTTCGTGTTCCGCTAGTAGATGTTTCAGTAGTGGATTTAACCGTGAAGTTGGAAAAATCAACTTCTTTAGATGAAATCGAAGATAAAATCGATCAAGCAGCTAAAGGAGAAATGAAAGGAATTTTGCAAAATGCAAAAGACCCTATTGTCTCAAGTGATTGTATAGGAAATACTCACTCATCAATTTTTGATAGAAAAGCATCTATTGAGCTAAACTCAACTTTCTTCAAATTGATAAGTTGGTATGATAATGAAATGGGTTATTCCCATCGTGTACTTGACTTGATAAGCTATGTAGCTTCTAAAGATAAAGAGAAACAAGCAGCAACAGCCTGAATTAAGGCGTTGTGACTTAACAATTACTTGAGTAAGATAGGGATTATAGAAAAATAAAGAATTTTAAATATTAAATGGAAGGTGCACTTGTGGTTAACTTTACCCGAGAACCTATAATAGAAAGTATTATCACACCAAAAGAAGGGTGTAAACTAGTAGTTAGAAACAGTAAGGGAGTTGGTCAAGAAGAATATTTTGTAGACGCTTTAGAAATTGTTTCATTTGGTAATGCTTTATTTTACCGTTCAAATGAAAAACCAAAATCATTCTTATTACCTGTTACAGATTATGAAGTCTTAGAGGTAAGGGATACAAGGCTAGTCTTAAAAAATATAAGTCCTTCACCAAGGCTTTCTAAGTCAGATCGTAATATTGCTAAAAAGGAACCAAGCGATAACACAGCTTCTTCTTTACCTGGCAATGTAGTTGAGGTTAGGCAAGAGAAGCGTCGTCGTCGAACTAGAAGAAAGAAGGATCGAGAAGAGGGTAGCAAGAAACCTGCAGAAGAAACTTCTTCTACAGAGGAAGCTGCTCCTGCAAAAGAAAAAGCTTCAAATGACAAGCCAGCTAAACAGGCACCTAAGCAAAGTTCTCAAGCATCTACAAAAGAAGAGGCTCCAGAAACTAAAGTATCAACAGAAGAACTGAAGAAGATGTTAGTTCCTCCTCCTATTTTAATTTCTGATACTATCTCACGTTATAAAGAGTATGATGAAGAGCAAGAGAAAGCTCAAAAGTCAAAAAAAGGCAAAGGTGGGAAGAAAGCATCTAGTGAAATGGTTGTAGAGTCTGAAGAGATGACACTATCAATATCAAATGATAGCGATACTTCTGCTGAGCCATTCACTAATGAAGATGTGGCCTCTATTAGCTTAAGCGAAAGGGAGCAAGCCATGGCTTTAGAGAATGATCCTGAAGCTAAAAAGCCTGCAGCAGTCACTCCAGAGAAGAAAGATGATCCTGATACTGAAGGTTGAGGCTAGCTAAATTATGCAAGCAGCTTTTAAAGAAGCTTCATTTAACCTACACTTTTCTATACCGAGAAAAGGCCAGGGAAGCCTCTCATTTACTACTGAAGCTATAGTTTTTTCCCTTAAAGGCGAAGACTATAGCTTTAGTTATTCTGAGCTCAAGGATACCTTTTGTTATCATAACCTTATTTTTTTTACTTTTAAATCCTCTGTTAAAGAAGGGGTAAGGTACATTGCCTGCCACTCTTCTAAAGAGAGAGTTTCAGAAGTTAAATGTTATCTGAGTGAGCTTAAGCTAGCTAATCTTTCTAAAGATTCAATCTTCCACTGTCCCTCTTGTGGAATGGGCAGTAAGCAAGAGAGCTCTTCTTTAGTTTCATATTGCCCTCATTGTTATCAAATGTTTAGAGAGGGCACTAGTCTTAACTATAGCAATGGCCTTTATTACAACTTTACTCAAGAAGGAAATTTCACAGCTTGTGTAGAAGAGCAGTCTGATCGTTTATTAAAAAACGTTTCCTCTTACAAACTGACCTTCCTTGCTATTAAAGAGTATTTTTACCC
>JAACFD010000154.1 GCA_009937555.1 Chlamydiales bacterium
TGTAATTGATCAAAGAGAAGAGAGGCAATACCATGGTTGAATTTCACAATATTTCTACAGGAGATGGACAATCAGGGGGTGAAGAATGGCAAAATCAAAGTCACAAAAAAACAAAAACTACTAAAACAAGCAGCGGTAAATCTTGTAGAGTAGGTGGACTAAAACCTAGTCGCAATAAAATTGCAGCTGGCGAAGAACTTTCAAGTATAGCTAAAACGGCACTAAAGGAGTTGAAAAAGCCTGTTCCCAAGAAAAGATCTAGTATCAGAGTCACAAAAGAAGAAAATAGGAAAGTAATTAATAAGGTTCTTTCTGCTTTAGCTAATTGTTTTACTTTTAATCAATCTACAAAAATTGTACCGGAAACGGAGTTGGAAAACCCTTTGCTAGGGGGTGGGGAGGATAATCTTCATCCTGATGATGGAGACGGAGACACAGCTGCTCTTTCTGATGATAGCTCGTTTCTTGGTGATGACAACTTCTCAGGTATTGAAATTGCTTTTGATAATCCAGGAGGGCCAGAGGCATCAGGATCTATAGAACAAAATAAAAGTACTGGATTAATGAGCAGAGCAAAGCTAAAAGAAATAGCAGATAAAGCTTATAGTAGCTGCGACGAGTGGAAAGGAGAAAAGGGGGAAGCGATCATAAAGGTTGGCTATGTGATAAGCTATGCTAGACGCTGTCGTTGGAATAGTGATTTTCAGGGGGAAGATCACGTAGAAGCAAGAAAGTATTATCCTAAAGCTTTTGAATTGATTAGCCGTATTGAAGATCAATCTGAGAGACGGGAACTAGAAGAGCTTTATTATAGCTATCATTTGACATACGCAAATATGTGCTACAATAAGTTAGGTGGTGAACAAGATTCATCTACAGCTAGAGAGCATTTCAAAATAGGAATAGAAAGGTATGAAGAAATGGATTCAAGTACAAGAAAAGAGAATATTACCCATTTTATGATAAAATATGCGGATATGTGCTACCTTAACGAGGGAGGAGGGCAAGACCTTATCTCAGCAAGAAAGTATTATAAGTTGGCTTCAGAGAATGAAAATATAGAAGGGACTAAAATGTATGCTCTTATGCTTTACGATGGTGATGGCTTAACAGAAGAAGAATCAGCAGCTCGTAACCCAAGAGAGGATAGAATTCAAGTTGCTAGACTTTTAGCGCCTTTGGATCTAGAGGTAGTTAGAAATAGTAAAGGCCAAAGGGTGTTTACTGATAAAAAAGGGAATGAATTGCCTGATAATTAGAGCATATTAAATAAGTTTACATAACGTAACATGCTATCTTTGACCGCTTGTTTAAGGTAGGAGTCTAGCTTTTGTTTCTTATCTTGTAAAAGTCGTCGCTCTAATTTCTTTTTAATAGAGCAAACTTCTGAGGATGCAAAAATATAATGACCACATATCAATGCCTTATCTAAGTCTGTAGCCTGACTATTTTGTAACATCCATTTTTTCCATTTATTTGAATTTAGAGCTGTTTGGATAAATAGCTCTTTTTCTTCACTCATTTTTTCATTTTCTAGAAGAGTGATTAGTGCTTTTGTTTCAGCTACTCCGAACTCAGGAGCTACGTTTGAAGCATGTATACCCATTTTGGGTCTTAATGAAAGTGCTTCATTGGGTAGGTAATCAGTGTTGTGCTCTTTTAGCATAACGCTATACCTTTTACATACGTCTAATACCTGTTTAATATGCTCAGGACCAACAGAATCTTGTAGCATCTCCTGCTGAAACTTCCCAATGTTTTGCATTTCCATTACTTTAGTTCCTGTTTGGGCTACTACAAAACTTGGAGGAGGAAGTTTGTTTTTTTTGAAAAAATCAAAGCTTTTGGATAAGAAATAGTCAAAAGCTTCTATATCTTGGCTATAGCCATTTTGCTCTTCAGTGCCAAGTTCAAACTCAATCTTTTTACCTGTTTTTTGTGCAAATTGATAACAATGCTCATAGAGTTCAAATAGGCGGTCTAATATTACATCTATGGTTAATTCTTCACCTTTAATAGGGACACTAGGGTCAATATGTATAAAGTTAAAGTCACTAGCTATATCTTCTTCAAAAGCTAATTTAGCTGACTTCATTGACTCTTTAACAGATAGCTTTTGCTCTGTTTCGCTAGGGCTTTGCCAAGGACCCCCGTGATCTCTAGCTAAAAGTAGCTTGCCGTGCTTCGATTGCTTAATATATTGGCTAAAGCTAGAGGTATTAAAATTTTCTACATACCCACCTCCATCATGTGAAGAGTCAATCTGTCTCCTAGAAGCAATTAAAATCATAGGGATATCGTAGTCATTAGATATTTCCATAGCAGCGTGAACACAATTAAGGCTCATGGGGCCAGAGCAAAGTAGGGTGCACTTTTTTTGAGTGATAAAGTCTTTAATCATTTCTTGCCTCAAAGTTAAAAGGAAGTAGGTTCTTTAAGAGGATTATCATAGCGCTTATTGCTGAGTTGGCGTTTTACTACAAGATTTATTTTACTAAAAAAATCAATTAGAAGACGAGGCTTGCATTAAAATGCCACCTAGCATAACCCACCTTTAGATCTTCTCTGGTGATTGGGGTTTTATGGATAAAAGCCCAGTCAGACCTTATCTGCAGATAGCTTTTATAAAGCACTTCTACTCCGACTCCTAAGCTCCAAATTTCATCATTATATTCAGGAGCTAAAGACTCTCTGTAGTTAGTGAGCTACTTAAATCGAGTGCTTCCTTTTTAGCAGCTAGTTCAGCCTGGGGTAAGCCATTAGTGTCATTTTTAATAGGTGTTTGTGATATTTTTATTTACTGTTTAACAGTAGGAGTGGGTTGTTCAATTGCCTTAAAACTAGTAGATAGTAATATAGCTTTCACTCACAGGCAATTTATTGAATCTGTGAAAAAAGGGTTTAGCAAAGTTTTTAAGTATATGGGAATTCAAGCAATGATACTACTTTACTGTATTCCATCTTTACTTCTAGCTGTGGGAGGAATTAGTTGTGTAGCTAATAACCCTGATGGCTACTTACTATTTACTTTAGGCGTCCTTATGTTGATAGGAGCCTTTTTATCATTTTATTACCTACTTATTAGTTATGCTTTTTCTAACTTTATCATTCTTGATAAGAATACAGGTGTTTTTAAAAGTTTAAAGAGTTCAAAAGAACTGGTTAAAAAAGATTTTTTAAAGTCGATAGCTATATTTTTTGGCTTTGGGCTTATATCGGTTTTAAATATTGCTGCTTTTGTGTTTCTAACCGTTGCCCCTTTATCTCTAGGTATGAGCTTTATCCCTTTTTCTGGAGAAGTTTGGTTTGCTGTAGTGGCTGTTATTATTGCTATAGCATTTGTTGTATTAGTTATAGTTGAAGTGCTCTTGTTATTAGGAGTTACTAACTTCTACAAACAGATGCAACATAAGCATGGTTCAAGCTTTGAGCAGGCAGATCCTTCATTTTAACTTGTAAATAACGTCATTTTTGCCGTTTTCAACTTGTAAATAACGTCATTTTTGCCGTTTTCAACTTGTAAATAACGGCGCTTTTATGGTAAGATTAGGTTTCTAGCATAAGGAGCCTACTGTGGAAAGAAAGTCACTAAACCAATTAATCAGTTGGAAGAATAGCCCGAATAGAAAACCTCTTGTACTGAGAGGAGCTAGGCAGGTTGGGAAAACATATCTACTACAGCAATTTGGCAAGAGTGAGTTTAACAATTGTCACTACTTCAATTTTGAAGAAAATAAAAGTCTAAAGGCATGTTTTCAGCAAAGCCTTAACCCTGAAAAAATACTACAAGAGCTGCAATTTCAATCAAGTAGAGAAATAGAGCTGCAGAATGATTTGATTATCTTTGATGAAATTCAAGAGTGTCCTCAGGCATTAACTAGTCTAAAATATTTTTATGAAAAGAAACCTGAAATAGCTATATGCTCAGCAGGGTCATTAATTGGTGTACACCTTAACGAGGGTTCTTTTCCTGTAGGCAAGGTTGACTTGTTAGATATGTATCCGATGTCATTTAATGAGTTTTTAACAGCTCTTAATGAAACAAAAGCTTTAGAATTTCTTAAGAATTGGGGGATTAACGACAGCTTTCCACTAAGTTTACATGAAAAGCTTTGGGAAAGGTTAAAGTGGTATTTTATAACGGGGGGGGTTACCAGAAGTCGTCCAAGTTTTTTTGAATCACCAAGATAATCTTTTAGTAGCTTTTGAAAAAGTCAGGGAAAGACAACAACAGCTACTTATTGGCTATTTAGCAGACATAGCAAAGCATTCTGGCAAAGCAAATGCAATGCACATAGAGCGTGTTTTGAAGTCTATACCTGCTCAATTATCCAGGAGTTGCGACGGTAGTGCCAAGCGCTTTCAATTTAAAGGTGTAGTTCCAAAAGTGGATAAATATAGTCGGCTAGTTAATTCAATAGACTGGTTAGAGGCAGCTAACATTTTGCTTAAGGTTTCCATTGTTAATAAGGCAGCTATTCCTTTTATAGCTTATGCTAAGGAAAGTCGATTTAAGTTACTGCTTTTTGATGTAGGGTTACTAGGAGCGATGAGTGCTTTACCACCAAAGACAATTTTAGACTATGACTATGGAAGCTACAAAGGATATTTTGCTGAGAACTTTATTGCTCAGGAACTTTTATGTAGTGGTTTTTCTCAATTATATTCTTGGGAAGAAGATCGCTCAGAAGTAGAATTCATCATTGAAAGAGGGGGAGAAATAGTTCCTGTAGAAGTTAAATCAGGTAATATAACTAAGGCACAAAGTTTAGCTAAGTTTTGCTCAAAGTATAGCTGCCCTAAAAGTGTTATTTTAAGTGCAAAAGAGCCCAAATATAAAGAGAACTTGCTGCGTGCTCCTTTATATATGGCTGGGGATTTATCAAATCTTCTAGACCTGTGCTAAAATCTTGTTACTTAAAAATTATCTCTTGATAAAATAAAGTAGGGTCTTTAAGTTTATGGTTTTATATACTTTATGTCATAGATAAACCCAAGTAACTATTAGATGAAACTTTCCTATCAGCAGATCAAGATTTTAATAAATGCCCTTCACTACCTTTTTGTAGGGGAG
>JAACFD010000155.1 GCA_009937555.1 Chlamydiales bacterium
ATGGAAGTTGCGCTGAGAAAATTTTAGAATGTTTATCAAAGACCTTCGCTAAGACCTACCAAAATGTTTAAGTATGAAAAAAGCTAGAGTTTTATTAATTACACGTTACTTTCCACCCATTAACTGTATTGCTACTTTACGTATGTATAGCTGGGCTAAATATTTTAGCAAGTGGGGATGGGAAGTTGATGTTTTGACTACAACAAAACATAACCAGATAACCGTACCTCTAAATTTAGATACTTCCTTTGTTTCTTCAGTTTGCGAAGTACCTTACTTTGATCCAGTGGCTCTTTCAAATTTAGAGAAGCAAGTAAAGCAAAAAGACAAATCTTTTGAGTCTAAAACAAGTCCGATAGCTACCTTTAAACGTTTTTTAGTGAGAATTTACAGAGAGCGTTTAAATGAGCGTATGCCTGGGCGTACTGATTTTTGGTACTCACCAGCTATAAAGGAGCTTAAAAAAAGAAAAGAGCAAGGACTTGAGTACGATTATGTGATTAGTTCCTATGGTCCTCCTGTGTGTCACCTTATTGGTGCTTATGCTAAAAAGCTTTTCAAAGCAAAGTGGCTTGCCGATTATAGAGATCTTTGGGTTGAAAATCATGTCTATAAAGGTTTGTGGCCTTTTACTATTCTTGAGCGCTTTTTAGAAAAGCGCTCTGTTAAGCATGCAGATCTTATTTCAACAGTTTCATTTAGCCTGGCTAAGACTTTAGAAGAAAAGTTTCCTTCTAAGAAAGTTATTACTGTTGAGAATGGCTTTGATAAAGAAATCATGTTAGATGCTCGAGATGACTATTTTAGTAGTGAAGAGGAAAACAAATTTCGTATTGTCTATACAGGGTCTATCTATAGAGGTAAGCGTGACCCTAGCCCTCTTTTTGAAGCAATTAAAGAACTGGAAGCAGAAAAGAAAGTCGATCCTTCAATGTTAGAAGTACGTTTTTATGGCGCTTCAATGGGAGATCTTCAAGAGCTGATTTATAAATATGATGTTAAAGCTTATGCTAAGCACTGGGGACTAGTGAATCAAATCGAAGCTTTTAGTTTACAAGAGTCAGCTAATGCGCTTTTATTTTTAGAAGCACCTAACCCTGAGATTGACGGTATTTTAACAGGTAAGCTTTTTGAGTACTTATATGCCTCACCGCCCATTATTGCAGTGGGTATTAATAAGGGCATGGAAGCAGGTAAGCTCATCCATAAAGCTAATGGAGGCTTTATCTGTGGCCAAGAGGTAAAAGCTATTAAAGAGTGTCTGCTCAAGTTAATGAATTCAGATGAGCTATTTCTAAAGAAAAAAGAGGTGATCTCAGCTTATTCAAGAGAGAGCCAGGCTCTAAAAGTGATGCAAGAGCTTTCAGGCAAAAAACAAGCAGCACTTCAGCATTGCTAGTATCGCCTAGGGGGATTGACTTATGGCTAATTACCGTGCTCACACAGTATTTAACTTTTGCCTAGGCCTTCCCGCTTCAGTAGCGGCACTTAACTATCTGGTTACTCCTACTTTGGAATCCTTAACCATCTTTGTATCAATGTTTTGTTATGGAACCCTGTTCATGTCTCCAGATGTTGATCAGGCTGATAAGTTTAAGTTATTGTCTCTTAGAGGTTTTTTGGCTTTTCCATTTGTCTCTTACGCCCTAGTGTTTAAGCATAGAGGCCTTTCACATTCATTTATTTTAGGGACGCTTAGCAGAGCTATTTGGCTTTTTTTATGGTTTTTACTGCTATTTTTCTTTATATATCGCTATTTACCAGGTCCGGATAATTTATTAGGCACACTCTATCACTTTCGTACTGAGTGCACTTATGGATTTTTAGGCTTATTTTTTGCAGATTTTTGCCACTTATTTATCGATTTTTTTGTAAAATAGAGCTAAGGCATGAATGCACATACAAAGACAAAGAACCAGGGAATTATAAAATGACCCACCTACGATTACTTTACTTTCCTAGCTGCCCTTTTTGCCGAAGGGTATTAGACTTTATTGAAGCTCAGGGAAGGCAAGATGTTGATTTAGTTAATATACGCACAGATCCAGGTGCTGAAGAGTACTTGCTTGAAAAAACAGGTAAAACTCAAGTGCCCTGTCTTTTTATTGATGATGAGCCCATGCTAGAGTCCAAAGATATTATTGACTATCTACAAGAAGACTTACCTGAGTCCTCTTAAGCTCTAAAGCTATCTTTAAGCTAAATAATTTCAGGTGATTTTTACCCTTAAGTTTTTGTAGAGTCTTAGTATCAAATTGTATCGCTGTTCTAATTGTTTTTCTGAATTAGGATGCTACGGTGAGAATTAACCCTCCAAAATATTTCAATACAAATGCGTTTGAGCCGCTTTAAAAGATTAATTATAAACTACCTACTAAAGAGAAAGTGAGCTTAACTGCCGGGTTAAATTTATCCTAGATGAAATGGTAATGCTTAACGACTCTAATGAAAAAAGAAGTAGCCTCAATAATTACCTTAAAATCCATCTTGAAATTACTCTCAATCAACTCTTTTTTTTCAGATTCTAGGGGTGCTACAACTAAAGAGTGCTAAGAGTGTATTGCTTTCAAAGCTACTTTTAGAATATTTTTTTTAACTCAAAAAACTTAAAGATAAATTCTTTTTTTTACTGTATAATTTTCTGTTGAAACACACGTAAATGTGCTTCATCTTAACAAATATTTAATCTTATGCTGTCATCATAGCTTCAATTTTTTACAAAAAAAATGAAGGCCCATTAAAATGAACATTTGCTCTCAAGCTATTTCTAGCTCTCAACTCAACAGAATCTTTCCTAAAATGTCTATGGGAAAGAAAGTAATTGTGGGTGCAAGTCTTGCTGCTGTATGTCTGGGTATTGGTAGAGCAGCAAAGTACTACAGTGAAAATAGTGATAGTGAATTAGCTTTTAAGATAAGATTTGTTAATTTTAATTCTTTAAAGCCTCTTCAAAAAAAGATCAGTAAAGAAGCAGGTTCTTTATCAAAATCTGCACACGATGTTTTTGTTAGTGTGGTTAATGAAGAGAATATTGCACTGGCCTCAAAACAATCCGCTAGAATGTTATTTCATGTTACTTCTGTAGTAGGTAATCCAAAGTATAGAGAGACTGTTCTTGTTGCGTTTTCCTATTTAACCTTACGCTTTTTATCAATGTCCAATATTGATGCAATGAAAGTGCTTGGTGATCGTATTGTAGTAGCGTTGTCTCGTCTGGCTTCTAAAAAAACTTTTTATCCCAGAGCATGTCTAGAAGAGTTAACAGAAGAAAAAATTCGTAAGTATACCAAAGGGTTAGAGTGCGTACGAACAAAAGAAAGAGCTAGAGCTGTTGAGATGTTAGAACAGCGTAGAGATAATTTTTTTTGTTACTTTAGTTGGAGAATCTGGAGCTGGAAAAAGTGTACTGCTCTATCAAATTGCTCAAGAGCTAATGGATAAGGACGTAACTGTATTTAGGCTTAATGTGGATATCTTAAGAGATATGAGTCGCTTTGAAGATAGGCTAGAGCAGCGTGTAAATTCTTTAGCAGCTTATTGCGGTTCAATAGCAGTAGAGTCAGATAGAAGAGTGGTTTTGATATTAGACGAGATGGCAACCCTTCATGACCCTAAAGAAGAAGGTAACAGTTTAAATAATTATTTCAAAATGTATCTAGAGCTTGTATTGCATAAAGGTTTTACCTTTCAAATTCTAGGGGCAACTACACACCATGAGTTGGAAACATTTTATGATGCTGATTTTGCGATGAAAAGGCGTATGAGGGAGATTAGTCTTCCTAGACTATCTCAAGATGAACTAGTTAATATCTTAAAAAAACAAGCTGGTTCATACTGCCAGCAAAATGATATAACTAAAATACTGGCGCATTTAACACAGGTTAATTATCCAGCCGAGCTTCAGCTTTCTGAAGCAAAACGCTTGATTAACGAAGGTAAAAGCACAAGGGTTCCACTTGAGCATGTTTTAACACTTTATCATCCGCTACCAGAAGATGCAGATTTTATAAGTACGGCCGATGGAAGTATTAACTTAGATGGAGACTCTAACCTAGGTGAGAGTGCAAGTAGATTTATGTATCAGGGCGGATCAATGCCGCGTTTTCCAGGGAGCGGGGGTACACCTTTATTTCCTTTTGCTACTTAACCAGGCGGTAACGGTAGGGGTAAACCAGTACCTAGTATTAGAAGAACAACAGCCGTTAGAGAAAAAGATAACTTATAGAATAAATTTTTAGCTGTTTAGATTCTTTTTAAAGGGACATTTAAAGCTTAGAAAGTCAAAAAAAAACCAGCTATTTACTAGCTGGTTTTTTTTTAGCTAAGTTGTCTATTTCTTAGCTATCTTTTTGATACCTTGCTGGCTAAACAGCATGATAATGCAAAGACTTAAATAGGGTAGGGTATATATAGTAATATAGATGCCTATGAGAAGCTCATAACAAATTCCTAGTACTTCAACTCTATTTGTAAAACCATATAGAGCAGGAGCAAAAATAGTGGCTATAAGTACTACTACACCTAGAAAGAGGTGGATGAATATTGAAGAGTGGTTCATTAGATTAGTTGCAGTAGAAAAATTCCTATACAAGCTTAACTCCTGACTATCTTTTAGGTAGGTTTCAGTAATGCTTTTTGTCTTACAAATGATAAGGTGTATTACAGGAACCAGTAAAAAAGCTAGAAGAGAGCTTAGAGCGGTAGGGCCTATGATAAAAGCAGAGAATGTCTGCATGACAGTATCTACTCTTAAGTTTAAAATAGCACTAATCCCTGTGCCAATATGCAATGCTAAAGCTAAAAAACAGTAGCTAAGTATCAACTTAGGTAGGAACTTCAAGGGGCGCGCATTTAAATCAAAAAAGAGGTTGAATAATAGGTAAGCTACAGCAAGCTGTGCTAGGAAATAGATAGGGAGGGTTAAGCTTAGCAGGATTATACTACCTAAAGAATCGAAAAGAGGAATCAAGCAAATGAGAGCTAAAGTAGCTAGGGCAAGCTTGCCTTTCATCGCAAAAATACTTGTCTTCTCTTTGCTAGAAGAGCAAAAGCAAT
>JAACFD010000156.1 GCA_009937555.1 Chlamydiales bacterium
AAAAGTGTTTTATTAAGTAGAGAAAAATGTTTTTAAATAGTTGAATATGAAACAAATATATTTTCATAAAATAAGAAATGAAGGAAAGCTCCATAGAAGCATTGAATTTTTAATAGGAATTTTACTATCTTGACCTTGTCTTAGACTTCTAAAATGAGCTTTCGGCTTAAGATTAAGCTAATAAAAGGTAAACAGTTGTGCCCAAAACAGCTAAAATATATCACTCCAAAAGGCATCGGATCCCTACGGATAGAGTAGATAGTGATGCTTTAAAAATCATGTCCACGTTAAGAAAGCATGGCCACCTAGCTTACTTAGTAGGTGGTGGCGTACGCGACTTACTTATAGGTAGAACACCAAAAGACTTCGATATTGGTACTTCAGCAAAGCCTGAAGAAGTTAAAGCATTATTTAGAAGCTGTGTCCTTATTGGTAAACGTTTTAGGCTTGCACACGTAAGGGTAGGAAGAAAGATATTTGAAGTCTCTACCTTTAGAAGTGGGGATGTAACTAATGATGACTTAATCCTCCGGGATAATCAGTGGGGATCTCCTGAAGAAGATGCTTTAAGAAGAGACTTTACAATCAACGCTCTTTTCTATAATTCTGAGGATGATACCATTATAGACTACGTAGACGCATGGGAAGATGTTCAAACTGGAACTCTGAAGTGTATTGGTGATCCCGTTACACGTTTTAAACAAGACCCTGTAAGAATGCTACGTCTTATTAAGTTTCAAGCTAGATTTAAATTTCATATTGAGAAGCATACTGCTGAAAGCATTGAAGTTTGTAAAAAGGAAATTATTAAAAGTTCTCCGGCGAGAGTTTTAGAAGAAACCTTTAGACTATTAGAGTCTGGCTATGCTGCAGAAAGTTATCATCTGCTGCAAGAATATGATTTACTACATTATTTATTCCCTAGTATTTCTAAATTCCTAAAAAAAGATAGAGGTAATAAAATTTTATCTCTCCTAGATATCGCAGATAAAACAGTAGAAACAAATAAAGGCAATCCCTACCCTCTAAGACCTTTATTTTTTTCATGCCTTCTCTATCCGATGTTAGAAAGCCAATTACAGTTGAAGTACTTAGATAAGAAAAAAATTCCAAACCTTGGTCAAGTTCAAGATGAAATATATGACCTTATTCAGCAGGTCGTAAAATCATTTTTCCTTTTTCCAAGGAAGTTACGCTCCTCAATCACATTCATTTTACTAACTCAGTACCGCTTGACCCCCTTCTCTCCCAAAAAGAAAGTTCGCTTGTACCGGCTGATGCGTAATAGTGATTTTTCTCTTGCACTACGTTTTTTAAAACTGCGAGCTTTAATTAATACTGAACTGAAGAAAAATTATCTTCGCTGGAAGAAAATCTACTTTCAGACTAGTCGGGAAGGGAAAGAAAAGCACCCATATGACTAAAATGCAATCTATTGATAACCCTTATGACTTAGACTGCCAGGCCATTATACAAGACCCTAATGCAAAATCTGCTTTAATTTACTTCACTCTGACAGCAGATACTAGCCTTGTAGTTGATCCATTTAATCAGCCTGTAAAAGACTTAAAGG
Source organism: Chlamydiales bacterium (assembly GCA_009937555.1). Classification (GTDB taxonomy): domain Bacteria; phylum Chlamydiota; class Chlamydiia; order Chlamydiales; family JAACFD01; genus JAACFD01. The sequence continues at coordinate 1,574 of JAACFD010000156.1, forward strand.
CTTGTACTATTAACTGCTTTTCTGTCACTCTTCCCTTCCATGATATTGGCATCCCTCATAGTGAAACAGTTGATCATTGGCGCACAGTTCTTATGGACAAGGGTGATTTTCTTGAGAGCTTTGTTACTAAACTTCAAAACTTATGCCTTTTTTTAGAAGCTGAAGGCTTGTTAAAATTAGAGCTTACTTGCTTAGCAGGCTTGTCTAGAGGTGGCTATATAGCATGCTTTCTAGCTAGCCTTTTGCCTCAGGTACAATATATTTTAGCATTTTCTCCAATGAGTTATATTTTCTCCAGGGAGGAAGAAACTCATCTAATTGAAAATATTTTTTTTAAACCTTTCTGGAACATTAATTATTTTGCAGAAAAACTAGCTAACCGTCATCTCCAGCTCTACATTGGCAACTATGATACCAAGGTAAGTACCCGTGCTTGCTTTGAGTTTACTGAAAAGCTAGCCTCTATAGCCTCTAAAAAGCGCATTCGCCCTTGTAAAACCAACCTTCATATTTATCCTTCTGTTGGCCATAAAGGCCATGGGACTCCTCCTGATATTTTTCATCTAGGAGCGCAGTGGATAGAAAAAGTTTTACTCTAAAAAATACTTTACAATCAGGACTATATTTACCTTTTTCGGAAAAAAGGAAGGCGCTATAATGGCTTTATTTCTAATAAAACACTAGTGCACTGATTATGACACAGTTAGACTATTCTATTGTTATTCCTATCAAAAATGAAGAGGGAAATGTTGAGCTTCTACTTAATGAAGTTGAGCAAAGCGTATCCCCCATCACAGATAACTGGGAACTTATTTTTGTAGATGACGGCTCCACAGACAACTCAGTAAAAAAACTTAAAGCATTAAGACCGGGAAGGCCGTTCTTAAAAATCTTATCACTAGACCGGAATCATGGCCAATCTGCAGCTATGCTTGCTGGATTCAGAGCAGCTAAAGGCGATAAAATTATTTCTCTTGATGGCGATAGACAAAATGACCCTAAAGATATTCCAAGGCTTTTAGAAGCTATGGGAGATTGTGACTTAATTTGTGGTTGGCGTAAAAATAGAAAAGATACCTGGGTAAAGCGAAGAATTTCTAAAGTAGCTAACTTTATTAGGGGTTCATTTTGCCAAGATAAGTTACATGATACAGGCTGCACACTGAAAGTATACAAACGCTCAGCTCTGCTAACAATACCTACATTCAATGGCATGCATCGCTTTTTACCAGCCCTTTTTGTATTAAAAGGGTTTAAAATAACTGAATTACCTGTTAATCACAGAGATAGATCTGTTGGAACTAGCCACTACAACATCTTTAACCGGGGTTTTCGGACCGTTACTGATATGCTAGGAGTACGCTGGCTAAAAAGCAGAAATATAGATTACTCTGTTAAGGAGTTTGAGGAATAATGTCTGAAGCCCTGCGCTCCACTCTTTATCCATATCTGGGTTTCTTAGCTACTTTCTTTTTTACAGCACGTTTCATTTACCAATGGATAAAAAGTGAGAAGAAACAAAAAAGCCACGTAACGAAAAGCTTCTGGTATTTATCTTTCATCGGTAACATACTGATGATGTTACACGCTTTTGTTCAGATCCAGTTTCACTTTTGCTTAATACAGGGAGTTAATGCAGCAATCTCTTACAGGAACTTGCAATTTTTTCACCCAAAGGAGAAAAAAAGAAATCAAAGAAGCTTTTTTATCTCTATTATAGTGTTAATGCTACTGATTACCTTAGCTTTTTGTCTTCAAAGCTACTTAAGCTTTGGCCACTTAAAATGGGTTCGAACACCTGCTCATATGTTTAATGCATTTTCTAATGAGCGCCTCCATTTCTTATGGCACTTATTTGGATTTGCAGGGGCTGTTTTATTTGCTCTTCGCTTTTGGCTACAAATAATAGACTCTCATAAACTCCAAAAAAGTCATTTAGGTAAAAACTTCTGGGTCTTAAGTTTAATTGGTTCTATTGTAACTTGTATCTATGCTATACGCATGCAAGATATTGTTTATATTGTTGGTTATTCAGTAGGAATTGTTCCGTATATCAGAAATCTATGGTTAATAAGGCAAAGTAGGCACTATGAAGTTGCAAAGTAGCAAGTATGATTTATTTATTGTCTGTGGTGAACATAGCGGAGATCAACATGCATCTTTATTTACTAAGAAACTTTTAGAAAAGCATCCAGAACTCTCAGTAGGAGGTGTTTTAGGCCCCAAACTAAGAGAGCTTGGGCTTTTACCTTTCATGAAAATGGAAGATTTTAGAGTTATGGGCTTTGTAGATGTTTTTCTAGCCTTTCCTAAGATTTATAAGCAATTCTATCAAATTCTCAATCATATTTTAGAAACTAAGCCCAAGGTTGTCGTCTTTGTAGACTACCCTGGACTTAATCTCAGGTTAGCTAAAAAACTAAGAGAAAAAGGTTATAAAGGAAAGCTAGTACAATTTGTCTGCCCTTCTTTTTGGGCCTGGGGAAGTCATAGACTGCCACAAACTCAAAAAGATCTAGACCTACTTTTTTGCATCTTCCCTTTTGAACCTGAAATATTCCCTGAACAGCAAGGCTTTAAAGCTTTATATGTAGGCAACCCTAGCGCAGAACTTATTGACAGCTTTGCTTACAACCCAGACTGGAAAAGCAAAATAGGCATTACTCCAGAACAAAAAATAATTGGTGTATTCCCAGGAAGTCGGCGCAAAGAGATCAAGGAGAACTTCCCTAAAATGCTGCGTACCCTGCAAAAATTTAAGCAAAACCATAAAGATGCCTGTTTTGTCATCTCTATTGCTGACCAAGAATTAGGAGAGTATATCTTATCTTGGTGCAAAGCTTCCTCTCTTAAACTAAATGAAGACCTCTATTTTGTGGACCGCAAGGACACCCTTAGCTTAATGAAAGACTGTCATACTGCATGTGCTAAATCGGGTACAGTTAACCTTGAACTTGCGCTAATGAAAAAACCAACAGTGGTAGTCTATAATGTCTCAACCTTAAACTACTTCCTAGGCAAGTATCTGTTTAAGATTAAGCTTAAGTTCTTTTGCATTGTTAATATTATCATGAAAAAAGAAGTTTTTCCAGAGCTACTATACCGACAATTCTCTTCAAGAAACTTATCCCAACATCTTGAACGCCTTTACTCAAAAGGGCCAGTAAGAGAACAAGTCCTTCAAGACTGCAATGATTTATATGATAGATTATCTGAAAAACACTGCTCAGAAGAAACATCTAAGCTACTTTCTGACGTGATTTTTAATAATACTTAAGCCTAGTTAGCGGTGCTAGAAGATAGCTCCAGTAAAGTTTCAAAATACCCCTGTTTATATAAAACTTCGGCATTTAAAAGAGCTCCACCAGCTGCTCCTCTAATAGTATTATGACTAACAACATGAAATTTATAGTCGAATAGTTTTGATTCCTCTAACCTACCTATACTAATAGACATAGACTTATCAAT
>JAACFD010000157.1 GCA_009937555.1 Chlamydiales bacterium
CACCTACCCATATATAATCTGTAAGTGAAAGCTCTTTACCTGAAAGTTCTTTCATTAAAGGTCCATTTTGAGCTTGCTTAAAGCTTATACACCATGAAACCTCTTCTATATTGCTATTTGTTTTGATTGCTTTAATTAACTGTAGAGTTCGTTCAGATGATAATTGCTGTCCCTGCTCAGCATAAAGAGAGAAAGACTTTAGATGCTTGCTATTAGCAATAAACATGCAGAAACTATTAAAAAGCTCGCCGGGTAAGACGGTTAAGTCTGAAGGATAGACGTAGATATGACAAAAACTACCAGGTTTTTGAAATAGCATCTGAAGGTAGGAGCTGATAAGGCGTGGAGAGTTAGAACTAGAAACTCTATAAAGAGCTCTTGCTCTTCCCATATCTAAAGAGCTATTTAAGATATTTCTTTCAATGATACCTCTGATTTTTTTTGCAATGGAGGGATGAATATAATCTGTCTGCTCACAGTAAACTTTATTGACAGTTCTAAGGCTAAAAACTTCTGGGATAGAAGTTGGGGGAGCTGCAGAGATAAAGCTTATAATGGTTCTTAGATTGTCTCTATCAATTTTAATAGGCCCATTACCTATATAAGCTCTACTAGGTGGCAAAGATTTAGCTTTGCTTGTAGCTAGAACTGCGACATCACTCATGCTGCTCCTTCTCCTCTCAAATATGCTATACAAAAGGCGTCTTCAAGCACCATTCGACTTTATAGTGAGGAAAAAAGATATAGTAAAGGAGTTTTCCTTTTATTTATCAGCAAAAATAATATGTGCTGTACCAAAAGTTAAAGACTGGCTCTTACTTTTTTTAAAGCCTATTTCCAATAAGAGGTGCTTTAGTTGAGTTGGTGATACAAACTGTTGGATACTTTCTGATAGGTACTCGTAGGCTTCTTGATTCTGAGAAAATAAACGCCCCATAATAGGGAGGATATGGTGCAAGTAGCTTGCGTGTATTTTCTTAAAAAGGAAGTTTCGCGGTCTAGTAAGCTCTAAAATAGCCAGACGGCCTGAGGGCTTGAGCACTCTAAAGCATTCACTTAACGCTCTAGCAGGATCTTTAATATTTCGCAGCCCATATGCCATAGTGATGCAATCAAAAGAATTATCCTCGAAAGGAAGCTCTTGGGCATCAGCTTCAACAAAACGAAGTTGATGCTTGCTATCTAAGCCTGCGTGAATAGCCTTTTTCTTAGCTTCATCTAGCATTTGTGGACAAAAATCGGCTAGTGTCACTTCCTTTTTTTGGGACTGTTTTTCTAAGTAAGCTAAAGCAATAGCTCCTGTTCCAGAGCAAAGATCTAAGTAGGGCCCTTCGCGCTTATCTGCAAAGCTGCTATCTATTAATCGTCTGTTCCACCATTTATGCAAAAAGCCTGACATAATAGAATTAGTTCTATCGTAGCTATGTGCTATTGATGCGAATAAGCTCTTAATAACCTGAGGGTCTTGTGTTTTATATTCTTTAAGTAGTGGCTTCAAGATATTAACTCCTTTAGCTTAAGGTATGGCGCTGCTAAGGTAGAGAAGAGCTTTAATGACTCAAGGCAAGCTGGGGTCATTCGATAGTGTAAACTATTAAAGTAACGCTTGATAAAGTCTTCTGGAAGGTTTAGAGACTCATTTGCTTTTTGATAGATCTTTTGACGATTTTTTTGTCCCCATTTAAAGGAGTTATTTAGAGCATTACAAAAAGCAAGTTGAGTTTCTTTTGAAGTGCTTTTTCTAGACACAATAAGTCCAAAAATAAAAGGGAGAGATGTTTCATATTCCCAGAGGCTTGCTAGATCATAACTTAAGTGTTTATCAGAAGGGGAGTGTTTCATTGCATTATCCCCGATAAGTAAGGCAGCATCTTCTGGAGTGGCTTCATCAAGAGGAATAAATAAAGGAGTAATCTTCCAAAATTCTTCACAGAGAACTCGGAGTAAAACAACAGAGGTTTTACTCTGAGGGGTAATAGCAATTCTCTTTTTATCTAAGAGTTTTGGTGCTACGGGGCTAAATAGAGTTACTGATAGAGCTTCGTGCTTTGCACCAATACAAAACCCATCCATGATTTTGTAGTACTCTTGATTTTCTAGATAAGCAGCTGTAGAGATACTTGCAATATCTAGCTTGCCTTTCCCCATAAGTTGGTTGAGTTCCATTGGAGTACCTGTGACAAACTCATGAGAAAAATTAGGAGGGGAAAGATCCCAACCTAAAAATAGGGGCAGGGTGTTGATATAGTTAATTCTACCTATGCGCACTTAGATTAACCCTCTCCAGAGTGTATGAATTTAGGGGTGCGACCAATTTCACGGATGATATTAGACATATTGTCTTTTGTCATTTTAAGTTGAACCCCTCCTGCCATGGTAATGATTTTCTCATCAGTAGCTGTGGAAGCTAAATCATTTCCGCCTGCATTTAGTATCTCTTTAGCTAAATCAATACCAAGGTAGTTCCAAAGTACCTTCAGGTTGGGTACATTGTCTAACATTAATCTTGATACCGCATAGATACGCTTAGGATCTTTGGGCTTTAGACGCATGGTCCTTTTGCCTAAAGCGTTATTTTCAAGGTGAAATTTCAAAGGTACAAAACTTTTGAAACCTTGTGTACGATCTTGTAGGGTTCTTACTTTATCCAGATGGGTGATAATGTCTTCATTTTCTTCAACATGTCCAAATAGCATGGTTATATTTGAAGGGACACCTTCATTGTGAGCGATCTCATGAATATCTAAAAATTCCTGCGAAGAAATTTTTTGTGGAGCTACTTGTTTTCGAATAGATTCTACTAGTATTTCAGCGCCCCCTCCAGGTAGAGAAGCAAGGCCCCAGCTTTTCATTCGTTGAAAAACTTCCTCTATAGAAATGCCATGCATTTTTGATAAAAAATCATACTCAACTGAAGTTAATGCTTTAATGTGAAGGTCTGGGGATATGTTTTTAATGCGTGTAAAAAGTTCTTGGTAGTAGTCTAAATTACATTCTCTCCATAGGCCGCCAACAATATGGATTTCATTTAAGCCCATGTCCATTTTCTGGATGATATTTTTTTCAATGTCTTCTGGTGTGTTAAACCAAGCACTTTCCCAGTCAGGCTTAGCATAAAATGAACACATAGGACAGGATAGTTCGCAAAGGTTTGTAGGGTGGACATAGTAGGTGGAGGTATAGTGAACTTCATCTCCCACTTTAGTTTTGCGGTATTGGTTAGCTAGAGCAAAAAGTTCTTTTTCATCGGGGTGTTGTAGAAGGTAGAGACCTTCTTCTTTAGTGAGCCTTTCAAAATTACCTACTTTTTCACATATGGCGTCAAAGGTTTCACTGCTTGTTACTAGAGGTTTGGGAGTCTGTAGCATCTTTTTAGCTCATTTTTTTGTTTTAACTAATAAAATTTTTACTTGCAGTAATCTATAGCAAAATAAAAATTTTGAATAAATAAAAACTTTGGCTAAGAAGTAGAACTATCTTCGCTTTTCTCTGAGTTTAAACATTCTTTGTCGGAAGCTTTTTTTCCGCACACAGCACAGTCTGAGGATAGACCTAGGTTATCATTAAACTTTTTTATCCCGCCACAAGATCCACGTAACTTGCTCTTTCCTGTGATGAGCTGACCAATGCCTAAACCAGCTAGACATAAAAGCATGATAAAAGTAGCTAAGATAAAAGTTAGGGTGAAATCTGACATGACACTAATAAGGGCTAGGTTGTGTTTCTTTATGATTGAAAGCCTATGTGTTTAAAGAAAAAAAGAAAATAAAAAAAACGCTCGCTATAAGGTAAATCTTATAACGAGCGTTATGACTCTAGATGCTTCTTATTTTTAGTGAGCTAACTAAAAATAAGAAGCACTTAACTTATTTTTAAAGCTAAGTTAAGCTCTACTATATTCTTATAGGAGAACCATCTAAATTAACCAACTGACAACCTCTGAAAAGGTCAGACATAGCAGCTCTTGGGAAGTAAGATGCAGCTTCAAGCATATCTATAGCAGGTCCAAAAATGCCATCTCTAGGCTGAGAGATATTAAAGCTATCTCCAGCTCTACAAGCTCTAGCTTCAAGCTGAATTTGAGCCTTTCTAGTTGAGATAACATAATTAGGATGAGGGTTTGTGCCTAAAGCAGCTTCGCCTAAAGCGATTGAAGTGCCTTCTGCCTGTCCACGACGAACAATTTGGTTGATAATTGAGATAGCAACGCCTGATGCTAAGCAGATAGCAGCAATTTTAGCACTTTTTTTGAAATCAGGGTTAAAGAAGTCTTTAGCAAAGTCAGCAGCACCTGAAACTGTTTCTTGTGATAGTAATTGACCTACTCTATCTTGTACATCAGTAGCAAAAGTAGTTTCTGTAATTCTTTTAGCAACAAAAGATAGTGCTTGTGAAGGGTAACCACCAAAATCTCCATGGTTAACTAATTCACGTGCAAGTCTTTATTTATTAAGTAAGGCTTAAGTCTAGGTTTTTCGTTTAAAGAAATTATGAAGAGACGGAAAAACCCTGTCATTAAAACAAGTATTTTATACTCACATTTAATTTAATTAAAGCAACTTGTGTTTGTTTGGCTTTTTGCTAAGTAGTTTTAATTTTAATTATGAATTTCTTTTAGATGCCTTGGACGACAATTCAAAAAAGTGCTAGCATGTTTTTTTACAGTTCATTCTCAATTTTAAAGAGGTTTATACGTGAAACTACTTACTATCTTAGGTGCTCGTCCCCAATTTGTAAAAGCAGCAGTTATGTCACGAGCTATTTCCAGACAGAAAGAAAGCTTTTCAGAAGTTATTGTTCATACAGGACAGCACTATGATGAGAATATGTCCCAAATCTTTTTTGATGAGCTAGATATCCCTCAGCCTAATTACTTTTTGAAGACAGGTGGAGGGTCACATGCTGAAATGACAGCAAAGATGCTAGTAGAGCTGGAAGGCATTATGCAAAAAGAAAAACCCGATGTAGTTTTAGTTTATGGGGATACCAATACAAC
>JAACFD010000158.1 GCA_009937555.1 Chlamydiales bacterium
AGACTTAATCTTTAAAACAGCACCCTCTTTTCTAGACTTATCCTTTAAAACACCCCCCTCTTTTCTAGACTTATAATATAATACTGTGTTAATATAGGGAAAACTCTTCCTGGAGAAAACAGATGAAGCGAAAACACACCTCATTTTTAATCAACTGGCTAAACTCTACTTCAAGGAGGCCTTTAGTTATTCGAGGGGCGCGTCAAGTAGGAAAAACGTGGCTAGTTAGAGACTTTGCTCAATTACAAAAATTAAACCTAGTAGAGCTTAACTTTGAAAAACAGCCTGAATTAATCTCACTCTTTACATCTAATAATCCAAAAGAGATTCTACTTAACCTAAGAGCCTCTATGAGTCGTGAGATCGACCCGTCAAAATCCCTTCTTTTTCTAGATGAAATACAAGCGGCCCCACAACTTCTTGAGAAGTTAAGATGGTTTGCAGAAGACATGCCTGAGCTTCCACTTATCGTCGCGGGTTCACTCTTAGACTTTGCACTTGCTAAACATAAATTTAGTATGCCTGTAGGGCGAATTGGCTACATGTATCTAGAGCCTCTCTCCTTTGAAGAGTTTTTAAGCGCTACAGGGGAGCAAAGCCTAAAGGAGTATTTAGAATGTTATGACTGGCATACTAGTATCCCTGAGGCAATACACCTACAGCTAATGAAAGCTGTAAAGGAATACCTTTTAGTAGGAGGGATGCCCGCAGCTGTAAAGGCTTGGGCAGAGACTCAAGCCCCTGAACAAATAGCTCAAATCCAGCTAGATCTTCTCTCTACTTATCGAGAGGATTTCTCAAAGTACAGCGGAAAGCTTGATACAGGACGTATTGAAGATGTTATTTCAGCTGTTCCAAGGCAGCTAGGAGAAAAATTTGTCTATAAAAAAGTAAATTCTGACATAGCTTCAGCGCCGCTTAAACAAGCTCTTTCTCTCTTGTCTAAAGCTCGTATTTGCCATCAAATACTAGCAAGTGCTGCAAATGGTCTGCCACTTGGTGCTGAGACTAATGAGAAGTTTAAAAAAGTGATAATGTTAGATTGTGGCCTATGCGGCATTTCTCTTGGACTTTCTTTACACCAGTTAAGCTCTATTTCTGAACTTATCATGATTAATAATGGAGGCATGGCTGAACAATTTGTAGGGCAACAGCTCCGCACTCTCTCTCCTCCCTATGAAAACCCTTCTGTATTCTATTGGCAACGAACAGCTAAAGAAGCAAGTGCTGAAATTGATTATGTTATCCAGCACAAGGATCAAATTATCCCATTAGAAGTCAAAGCCGGAAAAACAGGAACTCTCAAATCATTACACCAGTTTATGGAGCTTAAAGGAAGAAAAATAGCCGTTCGAATTAACTCTGACTACCCAAGTTGTACTCAAGCTAAAATAAAAACAGCATCTTCTTCTTATATTAAGTATAGCTTTCTCTCATTACCCTTTTACTTATTAGGACAATTACACCGGCTTATTGATAGTGCACAAAAATAGTTTCTGACCCTTTAACTCTTTGAAGGCAGTATCCTCTAGGCTTTTGAAGAAGGATTTCCCTAAAATGGAAAGACATTACTGGAAAAATTCTCTTTGGTCTCCAAGCTATTCTGCAGGTTCTTGCGGAGGAGCACCACTTGAAAATATTAAGACTTATATCCAGAACCAGAAAAAACCTAAATCTTAAATATCTTAAAGACATTTAATTTAAAGGTTTTTTGCATCTTTCATCTCCCACATGAATGAAGGAGTCTTTCAGCCCAGAAGATAAAATTTTCGAGGTGGATTAACAGTCAACAACTTAAACATCAATTAATGAGTAGGATATATCTAAAATAAGCATGGTTAAACTCCTTATCTCAACAAAACATCCCCCCTCTTTTCTAGACTCATGATATGATGTAGTACTGTGAAAACTCATCTTATGCACAAGAAATCGCTGTTTTCTGTGCATGAGTTAAACAACGTGCACAAGAAACCCCCATTTTGTGTGCATGAGTTGGGTAACGTGCACAAGAAATCGCTGTTTTCTGTGCACAATAGCCAGAAAAGCACAAAAAAACAGGGTTTCCTGTGTAAAAAAAAAAATAACTTTAGAAGGTGTTAAAAACAGTAATAACTTAATACTTAATAAATTACTTCTTCTTCAAAGTATCACTACTACCTAAAAGGCTGAATAAAGGTTGATTAAGATAGAAATTTTCCTTACCAACTTTGTGTTTTTCCAAAAGCTTTATTTCAGCTAAATCATCAAGATATTTCCTAGCTGTATTCCTGTGAACCTGAATATCATTTTCTACATACTCTATTTTTGTATAGGGATGCCGAAAAAGGTTGTTAAGTAAGTCTTGGCTATAAATTCTAGGCAACTCATTTCGCAGCCTAACCTTAAACTCTCTCATTAAGTCTCTGATTCCACGAACTAGCTTTACAGTCTGACGAGAAGTCTGTTCAATAGCATCTAACATAAACAGTATCCACTCCTCCCAAGCATTATGATCCCTCACAGCTTGAATAAGTCGATAATACTCGCTCTTGTTATGGTTAATATAGCGAGATAGATAGAGAATAGGGGAATCTAACAAGTTGTTTTTCACAAGATAGAGAACATTAATAATACGTCCAGTTCTCCCGTTTCCATCGTAAAAAGGGTGAATACTCTCAAATTGATGATGAATGATAGCCATTTTCACAAGAGTATCAATATCACTAAGACTATCATTATTAATAAATTTCTCTAGGTTATCCATCAAGGATATTATCTGCTTTTCTTCTTGAGGGGGTGTGTATACAACTTCTCCAGACTGTTCGTTTTTTAACTCTGTACCAGGAACTTTACGAAAACCCGCATCATTTTCCTCGATACGAGCCTGTATCTCCAAAATATAATTATTGGTAAGTAAGCCATGCTTCTTTACTGCTTCATAACCATTTCGTAGTGCTATGGCATAATTATACACTTCTTTTGCAGCCGCACTAGCATATATTTTAGAATTTGCATCACTTTTGTAAAGTTCATCATGTGTTGTAATGATGTTTTCAATTGCTGAACTGTCCTTAGCTTCTTGTAAAGAAAGGGTGTCAATGAGAATGCTTTGGTTTGGAATAATACCAGCAATACCTTTCAGTTCAGCAAGAGCTTTATAAGCCATTGCTAGCTTTTTGAGTACTACGCGAGTTTCTAAGTCTATAGATAAAGGTAACATTGGGATATTATACTTCACTTAATACCCCCTCTTGCTCTTTGCAGTTTAACTTAAGCCCTGCTTGCTTTAGGCATTTCTCTACTCTACTTTGAGAGTGAGCTAGCAACCTCTGAAAATAATAAGATAAAGTAGCATAGCACGGCATGCCCTCTTTAGCAGGAGCATGCAGCACTTGTGAAATTCCCAAAAATTCGCCTTGTATATCTTTCCATCGTTTATTAATAGAATAACATAAAACAAAGCAGTTAGTGAATAAAGCTTGAGTTAGAGATAGGAATTTTTTATTTTTTATTATAGCTTCTGAGGAGCAGACTTTAGCTGTAGTCATTGCTGTACATGCCTAAGTTTGTTTATTCCCAAAATATAACAAGTGCTACATTTTTAAGACAATAAAAGTTGTAAACCCACTAGCACTTTACCTAGATGATTGACCTACTATTTTGTTAGAAGCAATGACATTCCCTAGAGTCACAATTTCCATAATACTAGCCTCATGGCAAGCCTAGTTAGAAGGTCTCATCTTGCATTAAAGTGCACTTTGAGCGATTTACACTGACTTAAGACAAGTCTCATTGTATGATAGATTAACAAGTAAAGCATAAGAGGTTATGATGCCAGCACAGGTATTTATTGATCGAAAAAATGAGTTAGATCACTTAAAAGCTACTACCTTTAATTTTTCACTCTACCCAACTCCCAGAGCTTCTGCTAAATCCTCGAAATAAGTAGCAATTTTACAATATCTCTAAGCTTCATCAATTGCTTTTTGCACTTTTTCCTTACTCCATCCCATTTTCTCACCTAGTGTAAAAAAAACAGGTGAAATACTATCTATATCTTGCTCAGAACTACCAAAGGACTTGTAAACTCTGATGAGGTCTAGATAAACTTTAAATGCTTTTTCAGGCTCTCTATGCAAATATAGAAAAGAAGCATACCCACCTAATCTCAAATAGTCATCAGGATAATATTCCAAAGCTTTCAAGTACGCCTTTTCTGCTTCATCAATTTCTCCTATCTCCTCTAAAGCCTCAGCTAGATTGTAAAAACACTGGCCATGTTCAAAGTCAGGATCAATTTCAGTAATTTTTTTAAAGCACTCCGCTGCCAACTTAAAATCACCATTAACATTAGCTTCTAAGCCTTTCTCTTCTATTTCTATAATATCGTCATGCTTATCCATGTCACTACCTTTGCATCACAAACTAATGCTTCTTTATCTATAATATTAGTTTCCTCTATTCAGTATCAATATGCCTAACTTATTAACTCTACCAGCAATCTAACTATAGGGTATAAGGTCCTGGTACATCACCAGTAAATATTCTTGTAGCTTCATCTTCCGCTGGTTCTAAACCCGCATAATAACTCTCTGCCTTAAGCATTTCCGCTACTTCTTTTGAAAACTCTATTAAGTCAGGGGTCGCACTGCCACTCTTACCCATAATTATATCGTCTTCATAAAATAAAATAAGAATAGAGTAAATTTCAGAATCTTTCTCTACAGATATAACAGGTTTCTTAATGCAGGTTTCATTTATGGCTAAAGAGTCTAGATGTATACCAATAATAACAACAGGATCACTTAGGGTAAGCATATCGTCTAAAAAGGACAAGCTTCTCATATCATTTGAGTAATCCTTGTTTTCCATTTGAGAGAAGGAGACTTTATCGATATTGCTACCATTTTTTGTTAATAATTTTACTAGTTGTTTAATTTTTGATGAGTCTATACCATCAAAAAGAATTTCAAATAAATCACTCATTGCCTAGTCCAAAAATCCTTTA
>JAACFD010000159.1 GCA_009937555.1 Chlamydiales bacterium
CTTTGAGTGTGTTAATGTCTTCTTAAGTATCTACCAGTAGTTATTCTGTTTTTTTTATAAAGGTATTGTACTTGCTCTTAATAGCTTCTTAATTTTCATAAAGTAATTTTAATCTTCATAATAAAAGAGCTCCTAGGATAAAATGGAGCCCAATAATCGCCTTAAAATGGCTGAAAGAATAAAATCAAGGGAGATACCAATGGTGAAAGTTAGCATGCAAATTCCATTTACTCAGAGGCGTGTTGAGTTAAACACTGAAAGATTACCTAAACTACGTAGTCTTTATTCAAAAAAATACCCTCTTTTAACGAAAACTACCTCTTTTGCTATTGTCGCTTTATCTATAACAGGAGCAACTATTGCAGCTAAAAGGTACCTTGACTATCGCGGTGCTCAAGCAAGCTTGAAGAGAGAATTAAATCTGGCAGCCAAAAGAGAAGAGGCTAGATTAGCAGAAATAGAAGCTGCCAAAAGACAAGAAGCAAGATTAAAAAAGCTAACTGGAAGAGCTGGAGGCGCAACTCTTGTAGCAGGTAGATCTAGTGCCCAAAGAAATATTGCAACCCCTGATGGAAAGTCGTTGAGACCAAGGTTAAACTCAGATACAGCAGTAAGCGACCTTAGTGGAAGATTAGATAGAGCTGGTGTTCCAGTAGATGATGTTAGAGCTACTTTCAGTAATCTTGGAACCCCTTTAACAGGAGAGCTTAGAGGGGCTCTTGATGGATCACCAGAAAATGAAGATTTAACTTCTATTATTAGAAGATTGATAGAGGCGTTTGGTGTTGATGCCCCTGTTCAAGAGGGAAAAGCTTTCTCTTCAGCTGTACTTGCAACCCAGAGAGAAGGTGCTGATAGAGATGGGATAACTGAAAGCATGAGAAGAGAACCTGAAGAAGCAGCGGCTTCCAGAGTATCTAGAGATACTTCACCGCTAAGAAGAGGAGGAACTAGAGCGATTGACCTAGAGGCTCAAAGGAAAGAAGTTAAAAAGGAAAGTCATTCAGCTTATACTAAAATTGCAGCTCTAGCGCTTCTAGCTATTGGAACAGTTGCTGCTATTATGAAGGGAACTTCAACAATAGCACTTCCAAAAGTTGAGTCAATACCTATGGGAGGAGCTGTGGTGCACTACAATGTGCCAGGAAGAGGAACTGGAGTAGAGGAATTCCGTGGGCCGGAACACTCTGCTTTTTCTGTGCCTTTATTCCCAACAGATGAGGGTCCTACAGATCCTCTAATTAGGCAAATGATTGATGACGTTTATGGGGATCCAGCTTTAGAAGCTGGTGAATCTAACAGTGGGGTAAGAGTTTTACCTGCATCTGTTGTAGAAAAATATGGAGACTCTATAGTGAATATCTCCTCAGCTCCTATAGATGAGAGGTATGTATTTACTGTAAAAGTACCAACTAGTGGTGAAGCTTCTAAGCCTTTACAAATAGCTGCTCAAGAACACAGGCCTGATTCTGCTGCTGACGAGGTAGTAGAGTCTAGAGAGCTAGATAGGGCATCAGAGACCGTTCCTTCTTCTGCAGTTGATGAAGTCAGCCAGCAAGGAGGTATAGTTGATGGTTTAGTTATGTGTGCAGCGCAGGATGCCTTAAAGCGTTTTGGACTAACACCTGCAGCAGGCTTTACAGAAGAAGGGCGAGCAAGGTTCATTTCTCCTACAGGTTAGCACTTTGAACTGAGTAGTTTAGCAGGCTGTGACTTAGAGATGCTTGGATCAAAAGAAGGTGGTCTTAAAGGCGGTGTTTTAAGCTGTTCCAAAGACAGCTTCAAAAAAGTTTCTGATCTGACTCTATGGAGAGAAAGTTTATCAGACCACAGCAGGCTGGGGATCGTTTGGGAGTGTGTTAAACATCCGCTTCTATGTATCAGTGCCCTGACCTCATCAGAAACACATGAAGCATATACCGGTCCTATTCCTAGGATGAATGTAACTCAAGAGGATTTGCCTTTTCTAAGAGCTCCTGGGATTTCTGCAGGATCAGTTAATATGGGAGCAAGAGTAGGTATGCTAAGCAGCTAATGCTTATTTCTGCATGAGTGAAATATATAGAGGTGTTAACTTTCTTGCGAAGTTAACGCCTTTTTTTGTGGGTTTCTATGTGGTATGCACCTGTTGGTATAGCTACTTCTTTTTCATGATGTAAAAGGATCAGGGTCTCTAAGATACACTTATGCGAGATGATTAAAACATTACCATTTTCTTTTTGAAGAGTTTTTAAAAAGCTACTCAAACGCTTTTTTAAATCCTCATAGCTCTCATAGTCATTAATATTATCAGCTAATGAAAGGTGTTCATCATAATCAGTAAGCTCTTTTCCCTCTAGGTGACCTACTTGAAGTTCTGTGATTACAGGTTCAAGTACGCAAATGTCTTCATGTATTAATAAATTTTGGCTAAGAATAGAAGCTGTTTGAATAGTTCTTGGTAGGGGAGATACAAAGACTTTACTGAAGTGGTGAGAAGAAAAGCCAAGGTCTAAAAGTTCTTTTGCGGACTGCTGCACTTGTTGAATACCTTCTACTGTTAAATCTGATTCAAAATAGTCAGGGTGCTCGGGATTACTATTGTAAACTTGCTGGGTATTGTGCAAAGCATGCCCATGTCTGAGGTAAATATGGTAATTATTGTTGTCTAAATCAATTTTATTCATATCTTCATACTCTTTAAAGTCTTTCAAATCCACAGAGTTAAGCGCTACATTTTAGTTTTAGGAATACCAGCATGCTACATTTACTGTCAAAAAACTCTGTGAAGACTTATAATAAAGCTGTGGGTAGGGAGATATAACCCTTATTATATGGATTTGTTTTTTATGGAAGCATTTCATCCCACCATTTCTAGTCGTATCAAAAAAATAGACTTTGATATTCAGACGCTTATAACTTCAGTGCAGGACCTTGTCCATATATTACCTAAAGATGAATCTTCCAAAATCGTTAACAGTCAGTTAGATAATATTGTCCAGGATTATAAAGATCTTAAAAGAAATAACTTAGATAAGAGACAGAGCATCGAGGAAAAAGAGTTCTTCTATAGAAGAATAAGAAGCCTATATCTATCTTTAAAAATTGTTCATGAAAATATACAGAAAAAGTATAGCGTTCATTTTAGCCAACCACTTGCTTCTATATCCAGTTACTTAGACTACAGAGAAACAGCTAGTGAAATATCTCTTAACTCAGAAGACTTACTGCTAGAGGAGATCTTAGAGCTTCTTCATGATGGAGATCAAGAAGAAGTGATCAAGCAGATAACTCTTTTAGAAAGTCCTGAGATTTTAGATCAACTGCTTAATAAGAGTTCTCAGCTGGATGAAAGTCTTCTTATGCTTTCAAGTGAATGGGGAGATAATGAATTAGTAGAGTACCTTATTAATCATCCATTTATGACCTATGAAGGCATCAATCTAGAAAACCAAGAAGGTGAGTCTGCTTTTACCCTAGCTTGTAAAGAAGAGAATCTTGAAACGCTTTCACTGCTACTCTCTACTGGCAGTTTAAATCTAAGGCGACTCAACTTTCAAAGTGATAAAGATAGGCCTTTTTTGCATGAGTTAGTAGAACGTTCTTGTTTTAAAAGCTTAGCTTTCCTTTTACAAAAAGACGCTTTTAACTTTGATGCCGTTAATCAGGAAAGAGAAAGCTTACTGTTTTTGGCCTGCAAAAGAGAAGATGAGGAGTTGATAGATTTACTCTTATCTCATCATAGTAAAATGGATATTAATCAGTGCAACCTTTTAGGGGAAACACCCCTGCACTACGCCTGTAAGAAAGGCTTAGATCAAATTGTTTTAAAATTATTAGCTTGCCCCTCAACTAATTTAAATGCCTTAGATAAAAAAAGGCAGACTCCACTTTTCTTAGCATGCCAATATGCTAGAGAAGGAGTTATAGAGCTAATGCTTGAAAATGACTCTGTGATTATAGAGAAAGATAATATTCAAGGTGTTTCACCTTTGAAAATGGCTGTATGGAAAGATGTAGCAGAGTCTTTCGTTAAAAATAAACCAGAATTAGAGGAAAAAATGAATAAAGAAATAGAGCAAAGCGAGCAGTTTTTTTCACCAAGAGAAGAATTATGTTGGCTTGTAAAAAGAAATACTCATCTTAAGATTTTTCAAGATATCTACCTTGAAAACTATAGAGAACTAGACAAGCTACTGAGACAACCACTGGATGCCAATATTTTAAATGCTGTTGATTCATTTGGTAATAGTGTTTTAAGTTATCTAGTTATGTATGAGAAAGTAGAGCTTATAAGCATGATGATGAATCACAAAAATTTTATGCCTAATTTACTAAAAGTAGGGAATTGTGACGGTAAGAATCCTTTTTACCTAGCTTGTGAGACAGGAAATAAGGAAGTTATTGATAATTTAATTTTTTCAGGAATGTTAGATAAAGAGTGTGTTAACCAGTTAAGTAAAAATGGCGAAACCCCATTAACTATGCTATGCAAAAAAAGAGATGAGGAAGCTATTGAAGCTATCTTGCAGTTCCCTGAACTAGATACTACGCAGGCTAATGAGTTGGGAGAAACTCCAGAGAGCTTAGCTAAGTTTCAACTCTTAACAAATCTAATTGCTTACTTTAATACTAAAGAGCAGTTTTAAGATATTTTACGAGCATTATTTCTAGTGTCAATATAACGATAGTCATCCTGAAACTCTTGACGCTTTGCTTGAGCTACTGTAAAAGATTTAGCTATTTCAGTATAGGTGAGAGGATCACCTTGTTTTATAGCTAAACTTTGTTGATAGTTACTAGCGTATCTAGAGCTGCTACTAGAAAGCTTATTTAACTTTCTATCTAACGTATCAGATACTACAAAAGCTTCCCCTAGGCCACTACCTTCTTTAAAATTGACTTTTTCAGAAGAGTATGACGATCTATAAGGAAGATCTTGCGAAAAAACACTCAAAACATAAATGG
>JAACFD010000160.1 GCA_009937555.1 Chlamydiales bacterium
TCACAGAGATAGCACAAACTTCTGTATCAATACTTGGGAAAATATTAAGAACCTTCTTTACTTTTCCAAAGTCATTTAGGCTCACTCCGCCCATATTGGGTCCTGTTAATAAGAAATAAGGAGCTTTATCTCCAACTTTAGGTAGTTGACCTCTTGTATGAACATCTACCCCTCTAAATTGTGTTTGTCCCATAATAGCCCTTCTTTAAGTTTAACTGATAAAGCCTTCCTCATAGCGCGTTATGTTTTTTCCAGCAACTGTATTTCTAAGCTTTCTGAATTAGCTCAATTTTATAGCCATCTGGATCTTCTACAAATGCCAATATAGTTTGTGAACCTTTCATTGGACCTGGAGCTCTGGTAACCCTACCACCTTTAGACTCAATTTCTTGACAGGTTTTATAGATATCACTGCAGGCAATAGCTATATGTCCATATCCATTACCTATTTCATAGTGATCTTTATCCCAGTTATAAGTTAGTTCAATCAAATGATCTTCTTCACTATCACCATAACCTAGAAAGACTAGAGTGAACCTACCCTCTGTATAGTCTTTCTGCTTGAATATCTTCATTTTAAGAACATTTTGGTAAAATTCTAGTGACTTATCTAGGTTGCCCACTCTGACCATGGTATGCATTAAGCGCATCTTAAATACCTCTTTCAAGTTGTAGTAATTAACATCAAGACATCAGAGAAATATATCTAGAGGTTTAGTGTAAGTCAAGCACCTAAGAATATCATTGCGTGTTACAAGGCCCACTAGACGATCTAGCTTAAGCACTGTTATAGCTCTCACTCTTTCCTCTATCATAAGATGCGCCATATGATGAATATCTGTTGATTCTGCACAAGAGATGACAGGATGACGCATAATCTCTTCCATCCCCGTCTGGTTAAAGGTTTCTTCGAGGTTTCCTGAGCCAAGCTTCAAAAGGTTTATTAAACTTCTGTCTGAGACCATACCTAAAATTTTGTTTTCTTGGTTTACTATAGGTATGTGCTTAAAACACCTAATAACTAAAGCTTCCCAAAGCTCTTCAAAGCTAGCATCAAGGTTTAAGGTAAATACGGGATAGCTCATAATATCTTTTGCTAAAACTTTCTTCTGCAATTCACGCTTTAAATCTTCTTCTTGGTAAGGCTGGAACTGCCTTTTAAAAGCTGATGAACGGCTATCCTGCCCAATGGAGGAGATTCCTCCATAAACTTCTGTTGGGGTAGTTCCCAAGACAGGACCTAAGTCCCCTCTTTTTATAGCACTTGCTCTGTGGTATGGAGTTTGATCTCCGTCTAAATTGGATACACTAAACATAATAATTAGCTAATAGGTCAGTTATAAAGATACTGACAAATTTACATAGTTTAGTTTTTTAGCCTACCTTTTTTTAAATATGTAGTAGTAGATTCAACTACTAGTAGCAGCTTTCTTTAAGCGTTCAAAAAATGCTGCAAAAGGACCTGTCTTGGAAAAGTTGGTATCAACCCAGGCCTCAACAACTCCAAGTTGATCTAGTTTCCTTAGCGCTGCATATAGATTATGAGCCAGCTCCTCCGGATTGCTATAGTCTCCTATAGTGACCACTTGATCTGCTCCTTGATATACCTCCCTGCTATTTCCTAGCACACAAGTAGACTGCCCTTGATATGTAAGGTTATCTATAAGCAACTTGCAGTGAGGTGCATAGTGACGGTACTTTTGTCCTGGACAAAGAGGAGCTTCGGCTTTTGATTGTAAGGGATTTAACGAATAGCTTAACTTATTCTCTATGACTTCAGTAGGGTATGCACCCTGACGCCCTAGATGAAACTTTCCAGCTTTATAAATTAAGATAGTAGACTCAATACCCTTCTGACAAGTCCCTTTACCATAGACAGGAAAGCTACTTGAAAAATCTTCCACGACGTGCTCATAGCAAGTCGCTGAAGGTTTACCAGATAAATTGCAGCTAGGAGCTACAATTGGACCAAATTGCTCGATAAGCTCAAGCATTGAAGGATGATCAGGAACTCGACATGCTATAGTATCTAGATTAGCTCTAATTAAAGATGGTAGCTTAGCTATTTTTGCTGGTAAAACCATGGTTAAAGGGCCTGGCCAAAATTCTTTAGCTAATAGCAATGCTTCTTCTGGAAAGTGAGACACATACTCCTTAACCTGCTGAAGACTTTTACAGTGTAAAATAAGCGGGTTATCATGAGGTCGCTGCTTAATACTAAATATCTTTTTTATAGCTAATGGCTTAGAAATAGGCGCAGCTAAGCCATAGACTGTTTCTGTAGGACAAGCTACAGGAACACCTTTCTCAAAAAAAGATTTAATCTCATGAATGGTAACTAACATGGCTCTCACATTTTATAGGTGACTTATATTAATGGAATTAGGCAGCTAGAATCAATATTTTTTGGTTTTTACCTTGAAAAAAGTCAAACTAAATTTTATAGATTGAGTAGCTTAAACATGATTTTACTGCTAGTGGCCTGTTAACAAAAACAGCTCTTTGCAAGCACAATTTAAGGAGTTCTAGAGTATGAGCGTAAAAAAATTATTTAAAAAAAGCATCTGGATATGCCTACTGCCGGTTATAGCAGCTTCTTGCAGCCAGTCTGATAAGGATTCAGCTGATAGCAGTGAAACAGCTAAAGGAAGTGCTGCATTAGCCGATGGAAAGCAAGAAGCCATCAAAACTCATAGACTAGATGTCATCCCTCTAGTTGCAAGGTATCACCAAAATCCAGGAGCCTATAGTAAAGCTCTCCGAGAGAAATATAATGGCCTTCAAGATACCCAACGTATCAACCAGCTTATTCAAGAAAATAACTATGTAGAAGCTCTAAAGTATGTCTGGTCAGAGCCTGATTATGCTAAGCAGGTTAACTTTATGGTAGAAAAGGCAAATGAAGGACATGCCATTTTTATGATGGAAGTTTCCTTAGCGGCCTTAAGAATTAAACCTGAGCTGAATACCCTCAAAAGCTTTTTTGCTTGGGAAAAGGCCGGTATTGCTAGAACAGTGCAAGACTTAAACTGTGTCTCGGATGCTTCAGCAAAGGCTGCTACAGCAAAGCTAGACTTTATCTACCAGACTTCTGTTAATCGAATTCTTCAAAAAGATCCAAAAGAAATTGAAGACTATTTTTTCAAAAATCAGGCTGATATTGATCAGGCTATTTATGCTCATGTAAAGAAAGTTTTAGCTAACACACTTAAAAATAGCGATAAACTTCCTCCCCCAACTTGGGTTGCTTACCATGGCAATGTAGCTAGAACTTCATCAAAACCAGAAATGCTACCTCGTGCAGAATGGTCAGAAATTCGCAAACAATATGCGATGGAACACATCAAGAGAATACAGACACGAAAAGAACAAGAGGGCTTTACAGAAAGAGCAGCTACACCAGATCCCAAAGCTGCTGAGTAAGCTCTAGTTTACATTATTATACTTACCTCATAAGCTCTCTAGGCACCCTAGAGAGTTTTTTTTATTCTTATTTTTCAGCTATTTGTTCTACAATACTACCTTTCCAAAAGCTACAACAACTGCTTAGCTATGATCATAGATAGTAATACTAATACCTCAAACCTTTCGTATATTTGTAAAGAAGGCAAACACTCCTCTGAGGAGTTTGACTGTATTAGCAAACTAGCTAATAAAGCTATAAATAGTGCTGAACATTCTAGCTCTAAAGTCTCGACAGAAGATTTTAGATTGAAAATATCACAAACCATGCAAGATGAATTAGAAAAAGGGACTATTCCTTTGTATCTATCTCAGTTACTGGCCTTGTTTGGTTGCCATAGTAATGATTTTGATGAAATTGTAAGCTTCACACAAAAGAAATGGCTAAGAAGAGCTAGTCAGGAGCGTTGGGACATGGATGAGCTTGAAGGCGATACGCTTTCTTATATTCAGTTCCTACTAGACAAACTAGGAATGGTAAAGGAAATTATTCCTCATCATAGACGATACGAGACTGCTATTATCATGGGCGCTTTAGCACCAAGAATGTCTTTAAGGCTAGCATATGCTATTCACCTATGGAATCAAGGTATTCGTTTTAATAAACTAGTCTTTTTAGCAGGAGATAGACCCTTTATAGAAGAGCGGGAACAAGAAGCTGTAAAACACCCAGAGCTATATAAACTTAAAGTACTAGATACTGATACAAAAGAAAGCTTCCTACCTAAAACAGAATGTGAAGCGATTCAACAGATTGTTAAACGCACTGACTTTCCTGAAAGCTTTAAAAATGTGAATCTGACATTCGTTAGAGCTCCAATGAAAGTAAGTGCAAATGGTACCGTCAGTAGGCCTACAAATGATGATACTTTCAAAAAATGGCTAGAACAAGAACCACAAGCTGGAAGTTGTCTACTTGTATCTAATCAACCTTTTGTACTGGCTGCGCATCAAGCAGCATTAAAAAATTTACCTACTGCGTTTACCATTGATAGCTGTGGAGAAGCCTGCTCTGAAAGTACTAAGGTTAGTGTTCAACTAGATTCTCTTGCACGAACTTTATACATACAAAAGCAGAGAAGAGATCAAAACATGATTGCAAGTAAACTTTAAGCCATATATTATTTTTGAAAACTTAAGGAAAATATGGCCAAAAATTGGTTTTCTAGTCAGGTATCAGTAAACGCTTCTTTAGAACGCTCTTTTCAATGGTACCGAAACCCTGGAACTTTTCAACGATTGATTCCTCCCTGGGCTCCCATCTCTCTTTTCTCTGACAATATTCGTATTCATGAAAATGCTACAACAGAATCTCAAATAGCTTTTCTAGGTTCTAAATACCCCTGGAAGAAAAAGTTTTTAGATGTTCGAGAGAATAGAAATTTTTCAGAATTACAAGTAAAAGGACCCTTTCATTTTTGGCACAATCAGCAGTCTTTTTCACCAAATATTTACTCTCAGGATA
>JAACFD010000161.1 GCA_009937555.1 Chlamydiales bacterium
TTAGAATTAATTTTATATTATGTGATTTGCGTAGCTGATCAATAATGTCCTTTAACTTAAGTGCAGGTTTTTTGAAAGAGCGGGTAGCTTTTAGTAAAAAAGTTTCTTTAAAGTAGTACAATACAAAGCATAGGTTTAAAGCTGAGACGCAAGCAGCACAGAAAAAGGGGATGGCATAGGGGCTAAGGTTAGCAAAAGAGGTGTATGACAAATGCCCGCCAAATAAAGAGCCAATAATATAACAAACACCATAGCTTGCAAATACAATGCTCATGTTTTTAGCTTTAGATTGATTGGGGCTAATGTCAGCAACTGCAGACTGTGAAATTGATATGTTACCGCCTGTAAGGCCAGAGAAACTAAAGCCAATAAAAATAAGTTCTATTCTCTGGAAAATCAACGCAAAAGCAGCAAGAGTATATCCAGAAATATTGCTCAAAAGCGTAATTGAAAAAGCTTTTTTGCGACCGACTCTGTCTGACAGCATTCCCATTAAAGGAGCTCCTATAACTTGTGCTAATGGGTAACACATCATTAGTGAGCCATAAAGAGCCTTACGGTAAAATATATCGTGGTTAGCTCTTATTAAGCCAAACTTGTCATCCAAGAAGATGGGGTAAAATGAAGGCATTACCATACAGTAAGCGAGCAGCTCTAAGAAAACTACGGAGAAAAGGGTAAAAAGCAAACGTTTATTTGTTTTATCTGACATGGCGTTTGTTGCTGATTTTAAGGGTGATGCTATCAAAAAATAGAGTTTAGCAAAAGGTTTAATATAATGGTAGAAAAAGCGAAAGCTCTTTCAAATAATAACTTTATGCATATTCCAGTTTAACTTTACAACTAAGAAAGTAAGGTAGCATTTATCTAGACAAGCTTTTTAAAACTTATTTTACAGAAGCTCCTAGATTAAGCAGCAGTTCCTCCTTTGAAAGAGAAAGGCTCCAGCTGGATTGTGGGGTAAAAGCATAAGAGTTGTTGAAACAGCTAGAAAATCCTGGGCTATCAAATAGCAGGCTTTTAAAATCTATGCAGTGTCTATTCTTTACCAAAGTTGTGGTTGATGCTACCATTACAGCTGTAGGAAGTAGACGTTGAATTGTTTTCATAACTACCATAATAATCCCCTTGAGTGTAAGTTTCTGGCATTAAATCAAACTGCTAGGATTAATGCTAGATGAAACTTGAGTTTTAAAAGACTAAATATTATCAAACCAAACTTCTTAATTTTTTACAGTATGAACACAAAGGAACAAGATAGTGGAAATTTCTTCTTTACCGACATATACTATCCAGTATGAGGATATGGATAAGCTTATTGCAGCTGCTGAAAAAGATCTAAAAACTGACAAACAAAATAATTACAGCTACTATGCAAGCAAAGAAAAGACGCATGTTTTTGTAAGTCATTATTTCAAGTCTAAGCAGCCATCACTCAGGTCATGCTACCGCTTAAAGGTAGTAGAGGGAGGAGCATGCAAATACAGCCAAATTAAAAAACTTAGAGAAATCTTTACTGAAGGGAAAAACTTTCTATCTGATGAAAATCTAATCTCCTCTTCTTTTTCTAATAGAGAAGTTAGGTTATTAGCTAGAAAGTATAAACCTGGAAAAAAAATGTCTCTTAATGAGCTAGAAAGAAAAATTAAGAGCTTTAACTGGCTAGACTATGTAACTCACTATAGGCTGGAGGAGCTAGACTCAAAGAAGCTTGCTATAGATCACTACCTAAAACAGGGAATCAAATCAAGGTTAAGGCCATGTCCCTTTGAGCGAAAAAGTTTTTCGGGCTTAGTAGATTTTATCCAATATAGAACAAGAGAACACAAGCAAGAGATGATATTTTGGGAGGATAAACTGGGAGGACGAAAAGTTTGTGAGGCTTTAGGGATTCCACTTCCAAAACTTTACCAAACAGCAAGAGATGTAAAGGAGATCGACTTTAGCAAACTTCCTCCTCGCTATGTAATCAAATGGAATAAGCAAAATTCTAGTATGGGCCTCTTTGCTATGGATAATGGCTATGACTGGGTAACTGGGCGTAAAGTTTCTGTAGATGAAATTAAGAGTACTCTTAGAAGACTTAAAAGAAGTCCTTCACGTGCTCCCAAAGGAGTTTCTACTAGATTTACAAGTTTTATTGAACCTCAGATTATTATAGAGGAGCTTCTTTTCCATCCAAGTTATAAGCAGCAAGCTAAACACTCTAAGAGTAATGTGCATAAAACCCCAGAGGTATTACCCTGGGATTATAAATTCTACGCTCTTAATGGTGAAGTTCACGGACTTCTCTGTGTGGATCCCTTTTATAGGAAAGATAAGTTTCACTTTGATAAAAACTGGAAAAGAATCACCGTTTTTTCAAAAGAGCCTCCACTAACAACACCATTAAGCAAGCTTCCTCGTAAACCTCAAAGCTTTGATAAAATGTGGGAGTATGCTTCCAAAATAGCCAAAATATATAAAAATGCTTTTGTGCGAATCGATTTTTTTGATACTCCTAGAGGGGCTGTTTTTGGTGAATTTACTTTCTCTCCAGGTGTTGGGTCAGGAGGTTCGTGGGAAAAACATGCTAATAAAGAGCTTGGTAGACGGGCTGTAAAAGCTTTAGGAAAAGGTTTCTCTATAAATTAAGAGGTTACAAGTTCCACTTTTTTTATCTTGAATACATAGGTGAATAAAAACCATGTTAGCATTAAAGCCGCACCGCTTGCAAATAATGGAAGAGAACTATTGTAGGCACTTAAGAAGGCAGCTGGTAATGGCGAAAGGGTTTTAGCTAGTGACTGGATACTCTGGCTAATGCCCATAATTTTTCCTTGAGAGTCACTAGTGTTAACATTAGAGATAATAGCTGTGACATTGGGGAGTATAAAGCTATAACTAATCGCTGCAAAGGCAAACACAAAGTAGAAGGTTTCAATATTTGGTGTAAAAGGCATTAAAATTAAAGATAGGCCTAAAACTAGTGTTGAGACCTTTAAAAACTGGGATGAAGTGAACAAGTTTGATAGCCATGGGATTAAGAAGGCTTGAGTTATAATTGTCCAGAAACCTAAAAAAGCTAGTGTATTAGCATTTTGCTTTGCTAAAAAGTTGTATTGATCATTTAAAAAGACCTGCATGATTTTAATAAAAAAGTTCCATCCAAAGAAGCTCAGGAAGATGATAACAATAAGCTTAAGATTATGAGGCTTTCTTAATTGCTCTACAATATCACGAATGTGCAGATTTGATTTAAAACTATGGGTTGTAGTCATTAAGAATGTTTCTTTAAAAAAGCATAGAACAAAGAAGAAGTTAAGGGCTGAAATTGAAGCCGCAGACCAATAGGGGAGGGAGTAAGGGGAAAACCAGCTTAGGTTTACATAAGCTAAGTTACCGCCAAGTTGGGAACCTATAACGTAGCAAAAACCATAACTTGCTAACACAAGGCTCATATTCTTTGCTTTTGAACGTGTTGAGCTAATGTCAGCTATGGCTGATTGTGAAACAGGGATATTTCCTCCAGTTAACCCTGAAATCGTAAACCCTATAAATATTAGCTCAATTCGGTGAAAACTAATGGCACAAGCAGCTAGCGTATATCCCATAATATTGCTAAGCAACGTAATGCTAAGAACTCTTTTACGACCAATTTTATCAGACACACTTCCCATAAGGGGAGCTCCTAATATCTGAGCTAATGGGTAGCACATCATTAAAGTGCCATATAAGACCTTCCTTTTAAATAGAGAAACCTCAGGTCCTAAAAGACCTGCATTAAGGTCTAGGAATATAGGGTAAAAGGAGGGCATTACAAGGCAATAAGCAAGCAGCTCTAGAAAAACCACTGAAAATAGGGTTATGAGCTGTCTTTTAAGTTCTGAGGGAGTATTCATTAGGGATTATACTAGGACTTTAGATTATAACTTTGGTAAACATAGCATATTTTAAAATATAATAGGCAAATCAAATCTTTGGGATTTACAGGTTTAATCTGTATTAGTCTCATCATACTTAATGGCTTCAATAGCTAGAAAAAGAGGGATCTCTTGCCGAGCTTTATTCTCCATTTTGGCATACTTGCCAGTTGAAGTTTTGTCTGAGCACCACTCATATATTTCTCTTACTAAGAAACCAGCCTTTCTTAGGGCTTTGCTATAGTAGCTTAAGCTAAAGTGATGCCAGTGAGTTGTAGGAGAGTTTTTACCTTGACTTGGATTTACTCTAAGTGTTTCTTCCCTGGGAGAAAAGTAGCTGTGAATCAGTCTTGACTGCAACTTCTTATCTCTAGAAGTTCTCCATTCAGATTGCTTTGGGATTCTAAAACATGGGTGGTTTAGGACAATAAGTAGCTTTCCTTTATCTTTTAAGGCAGAGTGGGCATTTGCAAATACCTGTTCTGGCTGACCACAGTCTTGAAGAGCTAGCATAAGAAGGCAATGGCTGAAGTCATTTTCAGGAAAGTCTATTTTTTGAGTAATATCTCCCACTGAAAATGTGCAGTTATTAAGCTCTCTAGCGTGTGCCTTAGCTCTTCCTATTAAGGATTCAGAGCTATCGTAGCCCATGTAATCCCCATTATTAGGTATATGTCTTGAAAAAACCCCCTGACCACAGCCTAGATCCAGTAACTTATAGTCATCTTGTCTGTGAAGCCTTAAGATCTTTAAGGCTTTTGGGATAATAATTTTTTGATGGTAGTAAAGGCCTCTTTCTCCAACCTGCTTATCATACCAGTCGCCAGCTTGCTCCCAGGAGGTATCAAGCTTATTTATAGAGGATTTCATAGGTTTAAATGGTCGTTTATCTGTATTCATAGTTCTGCCAAAAAAATAACTTTAAAGTTCTTGATTTTTAGTTACTTTATATTATATAATTTCTGAAAATTAATATATAAGTTTAATT
>JAACFD010000162.1 GCA_009937555.1 Chlamydiales bacterium
GCCTTATTATGTTTAAAAGAAAAAATCTATTTGATTCAGAATCTCCTCAAGCTCTCTTCGAGAAAGAAGAAACTGCCAGCCACCAGCCACCTAGAACAAATTATTCAGACTCTTTGCATAACAGTTATTCAACTAAAGAAGAGGTCTTTTCAGAACCACCCTCTTCATCTCTCCCTCCTTCCATTAGGGAAGAGCAAGATAACTCATCAGACCACAGTCAACAACAAGGCCCTAACTTATATAGTAATACATCTTGGGAGCAACAAGATGCTTTTACCCCACCTAACCAAATGTCTATGGAAAAACCAGAGACTACTTTGGGCAAGGGAGTACACTTTAAAGGCACATTAAGCTTTAAGCGTTTACTCAGAATAGACGGTACCTTTGAAGGAGAACTTATCTCTGAAGGTAAAGTCTTAATAGGACCTACAGGAGTTGTGAAATCTAATATTTCAATGACTGAAGCAATTATAGAAGGCTATGTAGAAGGGAACATTACTGCCAAAGAACGCCTTGAAATACGAGGTGAGGCACAAGTCCATGGAAATATTATTGCTAGAGTGCTTAGTGTTGATGAAGGGGCAACTATTGCAGGCCATGTTCATGTAACTCCTCATAGAGATGAAAAAGCTAAAACTGAAGAAGCAGACAGTAAAGGCTAAGGCTTTTCTAGCCTTCAATAGTAATTATTTTACTGTTTTTCTTAACCTCGCTCAACTTGCTACTTCCTTTAAGCGACCAAGCAATATACAGCGTATATGAATCTGTATCTTGACGCATATTACTTTGACCTAACAGTTCTTTAAACTCTCTATGCAGACAAACATTTAACTTCTCTTGCTCTTTATCTATACCTCTAAGGGGAAGGCAAGTAGAGGGTAGCTCCCACCCTAGAGTATTATACTGATAAAATACAAAAGCAGCTACTGCTTGGTAAAAGCCATACAAATCACCCCCACAAAGAGCCTGCTTTTTAAATGTATTATTCATTTCATTTTCAAGAAAACATATATAGTGTGAGGATGATGCATCAATAGGCGAAAACTCTACCAGTCCTATACAACTGCTACATAGCCATTTCTCATTAGGTTCTAAGTACGACTTACAGTGAATACAATCCTGCGGATAAAGAAGCTCTTTTATTGTTTTCCATAAGATATGCAAGTAACTGCAGGATGTTTTCAAGAGTTCTGCCCTACTTTAACAATTTCCTGATTCTGCTGTTTTTGAATGGTGTATATAGGTTTTGAAAGCTTACCTTTCATAGTTATGGTGGTTAAATCAAGAGGTTTTAAGATAAGAGAGTAGTGTTCTATTTTTATACGAATATTTAAACTTCCGTCAAAATTTATATATGAAGGCTGGTCATCAGCTAAGTAAAACTTAGAGCGTCTACCCTTGCTAAACACATCCCTAAACTCTTGAACATAAACTACTCCATCTCCAAATTCAAAAAATATGGTTCCCATATGAGGTGAAATTACATTAGGATCCAAACCTATTCGAGCTATAATTTCTCCTGGAATCATCAGTAAGGGGGTGAAGAAAAATGCTTTGCTAACATTCTTAAACTCTACTACGCCTTTTCCTACAAATGATTCATCTTCACCTATAATTCCCCTCAAGCCTCTTAACTCTCCTAGACTTACCATCATCGATTGATTTTTACGACTTTTTTCAACAGCTCCAAATAGCTTAGGGTAAAAATCTTCAACTCGAATTAAAGGAATCGATAGCTCCCATTTTTTATCTTTTGTTTCTGCTAATGTAATTGTATCTACATAAAAATCGCCCAATTTATCTTTAGCAAAAGTTTCAAAGATTTGAAGCCTACTAGGGCGCAATTCTATCTTTGAAAATAATTTGTCTAATTTAGATTCAAAAACCTCAAAGTCTTTACCTTTTAACGATCCTTTAAAAACTACTTCCTCATCTGCTGAACGCTTTATAAAGGCCTCTCCCTCTAATACGTACCCAGCTCCTAGACCTAACTTTTCGATGCCTTTTTCTACCTGCTCTGGCAAATACTCTTTTAACTCCTTGAAGTCTAAGTTAAGACTCCCCTGTAGTACCAACTCTTTATCGTCTGAAAGGACTTCATCCTTCTTAACCATAAGGCTGAGGCCTGGTAAATGGCCTTGTCCATTCTCTATATCTAAAAGCTCTCTGCTACGCTTCCATGTAAATAATAAGTTATTATCCTGCGGTGAATCAAGTAAGCTAATTTTTGCACTTCCAGCTTGAAGAAAAGGTATTTTGGGGTCATTTAGTATAGAAAAAGCTAGCTTTCTCTTGGAAAAAGGACTAACAAAATCAAGGCTCCATAAGGCATTTTCTTTGCTTAGCGAAAACTCTTCTAGTTCTAAAGGGCATCCAAGTGATTCATAAGAGCCATCTTGAAAAGCTATGTAAAAATCACTTTCTTTTTCTGATAAGTCTCCTGAAAACTCAAAGGATAAGCTATCGCTTTTTTTCTCTACAAAGTGATCAAGGTGCTCTCTATATTCGCTATAATGCCCTTCATCTTGAAGCTGCTCCATCACTGATAATAAAAAGTCTATATTCGACGCGCTAGTATGTAATCTACTTTGTCTAAAAAGAAATGCTGATTTTTTTGGAATATAACGTAATTTGCCAAGGTTAACACTCAAGAAATCCTTTTTCACAGCATTAGCCTTAAAAGTAATGCTTCCATCTGAAACCTGGCTATCTCCACTACTAAATAATTGGTACTTAAAAGGGCTGATTTCTTCGATTTCTTTACCCATAAAACTTAGCTGCTGAGCTAATACTTCCCAGGAACTCTTTAGTTCCCATTCGCTTTGATCTTGAAATTCAAGGTTCATATTACCCTGAAGCTTTACCTGTCCTTGTGGCAGCAATTTAGCAATATCTTCTTTTAACCACTTATACTTCTTCTTAATAAAGTCAAAATCTATATCTACAGAAGGCAGTGCTGCCTCAATACCTAGAGAACTATTTTGAAAAGCTTCTTTAATGTGCAGTTGTATTCCCTTATCCAAATAAGCTTTAAGATAGTTTAAACGTGTAAAGTCCCCTACCTTTTCTATATCTGCAGTCAAGAAAAGGTCATCACTATAAAGCTCATTAATCAATAGGCGATCATCTCTACCTTTTCCTATTATAAGAAAACTATCAAAAGTAATAGGGCCAATTGCTACATCTTTAGCTGAAAAGTTATAGTGAAATAAATTAGAGACCTTATCAAATATAAGCTCTCCTTTTGCATCACCTAAAAGAGGGTAATCAGTAACTACCTTAGGCATATCTTTAGCAAATGAAATCAACTGCAAGTCTGACAGCGTTGATAGGTCTTTAAACAATGTTTTAAAAGAAATCTCTGGAGTTGCTTGAAAAGCAATCAGTTCTTCCCAGTCTCTTAAAGAGCATTCATTAATTCGTGGGTAAATAGCACCTATATGCGTTTTCATGTGATCAAAAGAAAATCTGTAGACAGCACCATCTTCGTTAGCGGTTGGGTAAGTCTCTCCTGAAAATCTAGTATGGGCTCGCTGATTCTTCTCAAGATTGATATCAAAACAGCATTTCCAGTATGGGAGATTAGTGAAGTCTAAAAAACTATTTGCTAGGTAGAATGAAGCCTTGGCTGTTCCTTCTTTTTTTACCGAAAGCTCTCCTTTGTCAAAAAGTAGGTTAAGCTGCTTATTTAGTAAGTTAAAAGCAAAGCTACCGTCCAACGAAAATAAATTTATGTTCTGCTCTTGAATATCCATAGAGCTTCCTAGCATTCTTCCCTTTAGATATAGGTCAATTAGGTTGTCTGATTCTAAAAATGTTATATCCAGGTACGAAGATGTGTCTAAGCTAAAAGGCCCTTTTGCTATCAGTTCACCTTCCTTTGCTTCAACAATACGAGATAAGAATCGCTGTGCTTGAGATAAGTCTCCATCTAAACCGCTTGGCCTAACTGAGAAAACAACTCTATCTTCAGCTGTCAAGTCAAGCTCAAACTTTCCTGAAAACTTCATTCCGTCAAAAGTAGCTATAGCTTGTTCAAAGTTCATTTTCTTTTCTACTAGATAAGCTGATGTAGTAACATCAGTGAATAACATTCCATAATGCTTATCGTAGTACTGGGCCCCCTGTATAGGGATATAGCCTTGATGCTCATCGCGTATAAAATCAAAAAAGTGCTTAGCTCTAAAACCTGACAGCTGATCACTTTGTTCTGCTAAACTAGGACATGTGATAACAAAGTCTTCATTTTCAATTTCAGCATCTTTCGCTTCATACTCGAGTAACAACCCTCCATTTTTAAAAAGACCTTGAGCATTCCCCTTGCCCTTGATAAACATATTATCTTCTTTATCTACGATGTAAGGAGAGACAAATTGTTCTACATCAACTCCTAAACCTAAAAACTCTAGTTCATGTAGAAAGTAGCCCATAAACGAAGCTCGTTCTACTAAAAATGCCTTTGCAAATCCTTTCACACTAGCAGCTTCTACAAGAGATTGGGTGTTGAAGTTAGAAGCAAACGTAGCTTTAAAACGAATAGCATCTTCAAGATATTGCTTTTGGGCTAATGATATACCACCAGACAAAAGGAAGTTTCTATTTGCAAAGTTTCCCTTTCCATCTATGAAAAAGTCACTTTCAAGGTAAGCAGTAGAAAACATCCCCTTTAAATACTTATCTGGCTCTATTTTTTTGATAATATCTTGGACCTTTCCTTCACAAGAAAAGCTCAAAGGTTCAGAAGGCAGCCCCCTATCCCATAAAACCTTAGCCTTCATACTATCTAGAAAAAACCATAGTGAAGCTTTATCAACACGTCCTCTATTTACCGCTATTTTTCCTTCTATATCTTTAAAAGGCAAATATCCCCACCCAAAGGATAAGTTA
>JAACFD010000163.1 GCA_009937555.1 Chlamydiales bacterium
TTTCTCTTGAAAAAACCGTTCCCATATCTCTTATCCAGTTAACTTGCTTTAATACTTACTTGCTCTTCAAATCTACTCTAATTAAAGATGAACTGCACCAAAGAAACGTCATCTTCAAAATCTCTGGCTCCCTGTAACTCTTCAATACGGTTGATAATGAAAGTCACCATGCCTTCTTTTGTATTGTTTTCTGTGCCTTCTTTAAAAGCCTCTACTAACTCGCCATAAGTCCAGACTCTGCCACCTTCTTTTTGGACCATGATCTCAAAGACTCCGTCACTGAATATAAATAGACGATCATCTTTCTTCACCTTTATGCGCTCTTCGGCAAAGTCAATATCAGGCATTCCCCCAATCACAAGTCCTGGGGTAGTTAACTCCTCATGACCTCCAGCTGCTTTAAGATAAATGGCAGGTGGGTGCCCCCCACTAGAATAGGCTAACTCGCGTTTCTTTTTATTATAAACGCCATACCACATAGTAAAGAACATGTTATTGTTGCTTTCCATAGGAAAGGTTCTGTTAAGCCCCTCCATTACATCCTTAGGAGAAGTAAAGTCTACATTAGGTATTGTCTGAGCTCTTAATACATTCATTGCAGACACAGATAGCAATGCCGCACCAATCCCGTGACCACAGACATCTAATAAGTATATTGCCAGATTCTCATCATCCATCCAGTGGTATCCAAAGGAGTCCCCTCCCAAATGTTCAGAAGGAATAAACTCCCATTCAGCATCTACCTCTCCTGTAAACTTTTCAGGGAGTAGTGATTGCACATAAGTTGCAGCCTTATCTAACTCTTTTAGCAAGTGCTCTTGGCTTTCTACAATAATTTGATGGGCTTCATTTCTTTGAAGCAAGTGGATGTAACTTGATGAGTGGTAACGAATACGTGCGATAAGCTCTACTTTATCTGGTAGCTTAACAATATAATCATTAGCACCTAACTCAAAAGCTTTAGCTTTAGTCTTAGGCTCTTCTTTAGTAGAAAGAACAATTACTGGAATGTCTTTAATAACATCCCTTTTTCTATACTCCTCAACCAACTCTAAACCAGTTATTTTTGGCATAACCAAATCTTGCAAGATAACCGTTGGTTTCAGCTTATCAATAGTTTCAATAGCTTGAGTAGGATCTTGACAGTAGTTAAAGTCTATATCTTCTTCATCTTGAAGCATTCTTTTTACTGCCTCACCTATAATCGCCTGGTCATCGATCATCAGTACTGTAATTTTATGATCTGAATACGATCCACTAGGTGGCAAAGCCAAAGAAGTCTCATTTGTCATAGTATCTATTACCTTCTACTAAGTATTTAAGTCTCTAACCTAGGTATTACTAAAAGCTAGGCTTTATGTTCAAGAAGAACTGGCTTTTTCAAGTTCTAAAAAAGCTTTTCAAAAAATAGCTCAATGATCAAAATATAAAAGCTAACGAGCAAACAAAAGCGTTAGCCAAATGAAAAGTAGCATTATCATAAAAGAAGAGAAAGAGTCCTATAATCTCAACTCTTTTATTATAAACGGCTTTAAAGAACACTCTATTGAGCACAAAAAATATGATGGCAATATTGAAAGCCTTTGTTTTTGTGCTTTTGAAGAAAATGAACTAATAGGAGCTGCTATTGCCAAAACATTTTGGGGTGCTCTTCACATAAAAAACCTCTATTTAAAAAAAGCGCATAGAGGCCAAAAAATAGGCAAAGCCCTTATAGATAAGCTTTGTGAAAAAGGTAAAAAACTCGACTGCAGCTTTGCTTATTTAGAGACTTTCAATTTTCAAGCTCTTGACTTTTATAACCACCTAGGTTTTAAAGAGGAGTTTGTTCGTCACGGATATGATAAAAACAGCTCTTTTCACTACCTAAAAAAAGAGCTCTAAAAACAGGAAATTATCAGCATGAATGAGAAAAAACCTATAGATCTAGAAGAAATCTCGAATGCCCTTACTCACGGAATAGGTGCTGTATTTAGCTTATTAGGACTCATTATTTTGGTGGTTAAAAGCGCATGGCACGCAGACGCCCTTCATATTACCTGCACACTTATCTATGGCCTCACCTTAACCCTGCTATATACCATATCCACCCTTTACCATAGCTTTAGAAAAGAGAAGCTCAAAAGAGCCTTTAGGATTTTAGATCACTGCGCCATCTACCTACTGATTGCTGGTAGCTACACCCCATTTACCGTCCTACTTATAAAAGGAACTATAGGCACAGCTCTACTAGTAATTATCTGGGCATTAGCTTTGTTTGGGATTATTTTTAAGATTTTTTTTACAGGAAAACTAGAGCTCTTCTCAAACCTACTCTACCTTTCCATGGGATGGCTATCACTCATTGCCATTAAACCTATGATGGATAACCTATCCTCCACCAGCCTCATCCTGCTTTTTGCAGGAGGAGCAAGCTATAGCTTAGGGGTTATCTTCTACCTATGGGAACGTCTACCTTTTAACCACGCAATATGGCATTTATTTGTCCTAGGAGGAAGCGCTTGTCACTACTTCTCTATTTCACACGCACTATTTCCTAGTTTATTTTAGCTTTTCCCTTCAAGTTCTTTTCTACGCAACTGAGCTCTAAAAACAACCTCTCTCATATCCCAGTAATCTTGATAGCTTTCGATAATCCTTTCCAAATCTTCATCTCTAGAAGGTTCATCATCAGCACCGTCTCTAGTAACTTCATCTGGATAGTCTCGTGTAATTTGCAAGTTAATACCCGTATAAACAGCTAAAATTTGCTCATTTTCCTCTATCTCTTCTTTCACGTCTGTAATAATACTACTTAAAGGAATTCTAGTAGTATCGGAGAGATAAGAAGAATTTGTTATACCTAAACGATCTTTACCCTCAAGAGCTGCCTTTAAATTTACTATACTTGGCTTTCTTCTAGAGCCTTGGAACCCGTGAAGCGATTTCTGATTCATTTTCTGAATTTGTCCCCCAAGAGACTCTAGCATCTGAGTCTTCATACGATCTAAAAATTCTTTCTTTTCTCGAGCTCCTTTATATGTTTTTAGCCTCTCTAATAATTTATCTTTCACAAACTCTCTAAAACCGGGCTGCTTCCTATCTCCTACCATACCCCCTTCTAAAAAGAGTTTTACCCTTTCTTGTTGTTTTTGTACAGAAAGGTAAGAGCTCTCTTTAGGGCAAGTAAGATATAAATCCGCGACATCCTTAGCTGTTGCACTGCAGCCAAACTTAGATTTATATTCTATAAAAGCTTCTTTAAAGACCAACTCAAAGTCACCAGACGACTCCGCATTATCTCCTTCAAAAAGGCTTACCATAATTTGCCAAGGGGAAAAGTAAAAATCGCCTTTCTTACATCCAGCATCACTTGCATTATTTAACTTAGCATCATAATCGCAAGATACAAGTTGATTTACCCATGCTTCTACTTTAGTCCCAAAATCTTGGTCAAACTTACTTTCTACAGCCTCATTTAACTTAGCTTGAGTAACCACCTCTGTATGAACCATAGGTGATATAGGCATTAATTCGCCTGTTCTTAATCCCATACCCGGCCATCTAGAACCTGCTGCATCCAACTTATTACAAAGGGCTTCTAAATTTCTCCTGTAGTTTGCTTCACGAACACCAAGATTTGCCCCTTTTTTTGACGTTCTATAATCTTCTCTAAGCTGCGCTTTCATAATATCTACAATAATTTTCCTAGCTGCAGTTTTATCTTCTATAGGAAAGCTAAGTAAAGATAACCCTTCTGATAACCTAGATTTTAACTCCTCTCTAACTTCATTTCCATGAGAGCCTATAGAATCTAAAGAAGCTATAGAATCAGGCAAAGTATCTGCCTTTAATAAAGATAGCACCTGAGCTTCTGAAAGAAACCTTCCCTCTGGGTCCATTCCTGAAACATCTGCAGGCGTACTAGACCCTACACTTAAGCTCCATTCTTTTCCTAACCTACTCACTCCTCTTTCTCTATTTTTTTCACCTATCGCGCTTGAAAAAGTTTGTTTATTCCTATACTTTTTAAATGCCTTATCTTCTAACTTTCTAAACTCTTTTGTAACTTTAGCTAGTAAAGATAAGCGATCTCTTGCTAGCGCATCTTTTGATAAGTCTTTTAAAAACATTTCTTCAACTATAGCTTTTCTCAAGGTAGTAGGTTCTAATCGGATATCTTGAACATCCCTTAGGCGACTTAGATATTCTATATACTCATTTCTAAGTAAAAGAACTTGCTTTTGACCTTGCCCAATTTTACGCCCTCTACCCATTCTTTGAGTTTGATGATCTGAAGATTTTATCCCTGTACTATAAACAGTATGTTTTCCTAGAGGGCTCTTAAGATTTTCATCCCATCCTTGAGGTACATCAAGTCCAACTTCATCTTCTCTATTTAGATAATAACATATATTTCTACCTGCGGTTTCTGTTCTATAGTGGCTAAGATCAGCTTCACTGAGTTTACTTAGTGTACCTGCAACTGATGAATCTGTATGTTTAAACTCATAGAAAGATAATTTTCCTGTAGATGGGTCAGGAAGCCGAAAAACTATTTTAAACTCTTTTACTTTTCTTTTTAGATCTTGAATTTTACTAAGTCTTCCTCTTTGTTTATCTGATAGATCTTTGCTTTTAAGCTCTTTCCACTTCTCTCTTGCAAGCCCTTCTAAAGGAAAATTAAATGTACCTACATCTAAGAGAGTATAGTCATCTTTAAAAACTTCCTGCATCAGTGCATTGTACTCCTGAGCAAAAACTCTTGTAATTTGCCCCTTCCTAACTTCATATAAGTTTTGCACGGTCTTTTTTCTTCTAACTGTAACTGTAGCAATACTATCTCCCAGCTCTCCGCCTTTTTCAAAACACTCATCT
>JAACFD010000164.1 GCA_009937555.1 Chlamydiales bacterium
TGAGGGCTTACCTAAAATATACCCCTGCTCTTTTCAGAGCATTTTATTAGGTAAAACTTAAGAGTAGTTTAGATTTTCAAATACTAGAAACTTTAGGCTTGAAGGCTTCGACAACAATTCTACTTACCTGAAAATTGTAAGTATGGTTTTCATGATCTACTAAAAATGGGTTATTACTTTTATGTCGATCAATGATGAAGTCCATCACCACATCTATTTTTTCTGTAGGGATATTCCAGTTTGCAACTTGTGTACCTTTAAGCCAACTCTTATAAGATTCTTTATCTAAAAAAGGGTGCGGGGTTTTAACAACTTCTACTTTTTTTACTACAAAACCTTCTTTTTCAAACATTTTCTTCACTTCTACAGGATCTCTTATACCTATAAAAGAGCTTTTGCTTTCAGAATTTATAGAAAACTTCTCCATAGCTTCTTTAGCTGCTGCAATAAATGTGGGGTCAGATAAAGCAGGATAAAGAATAATCACACGCCCCTCTTCTTTTAATAAGCGGCTAAAGCTTTTTATAACTTCTTGAGGTTCTTCTAGAGTATGAAAAACTGAAAAATAGGTGATTAAATCATATTTTTCATCTTTTGTAATGTCGTGAAGGTTAATTCCTCTATTTTTGATGAACTGCAGATTAGGGAAGAATTTCTGCGGGAAATTAGAACGTGCTATATAAAGCATACTATCAGATATATCATAAGCATCTATTTGAGCTTTAGGATAGAGAAGAGACATATCAGCGCTTACCTTTCCATCACCACAGCCAAAGTCTAATATTAACCTTTCGCTTTTTATCTCAGCTTTACCAAGGGCATAAAATGCCCATTTTCTTTGAAGTTCAGAATTATGAAAGTAGGTTTTGGCAAGATCTATATCACGCCAACCTTCGGAACTACTTCTAATGCGGCTATCTAAATACTCATTTGAAAACAAAGCTGAATTCATTAAAAAGATGATGTATATAATAAAGGAAAAATAAGCCTTTGCTTGTAGTCTCATTAATCTTACCTCTTTTATCTCTTTTAAAATCTTAGTAATACTTTGCCTTGTCTGCCCTCTGTAGTCGCAGCTTTAATGGCATCTTTATACTCTCTGAAAGAATAAACCTCATGTATGGGAATTTGAAGTACTCCCTCCACAAACAGTTCCGCAAGCGTGTCATACATACTCTTAACTTCATCAAACGGATTATCTTTTAACCACTGGCTAATCCAGAAGCCTTGAAAACTAATTTGTCTGAAAGCCAGGCTTGTAAAGTTTACCATTATCCCCTTTTTTGACATCGCGCCATAGCTTATACAGCTAGCACCCTTACCAATCATCTTGTAAACATACTCTGCAGATTTTCCACCTACAGCATTAAGTCCAAGCTTGCACCGGGAGAGACCTTTGAAATCTTTTCTTAGTTGTTTAAGGTCTAACTTTTCATCTTCAACAACTACAATATCTGCTCCTATTTTAATCAAACTATCTTTAGCTTTTTCACTTCTAACAAAGCAATAACAGTGCAGTTTAAAGTGCTTAATTAGTTGTATAAGCAAGTGTGCTACAGCAGAGCTAGCTGCATTAAGGACTACCCAATCACCTTCTTTAAGGTCTTGGAAGTCTTTGAGCAAACGATAAGCTGTAGCAGGATTTACACTTATCATAGCAGCTTGCTTAGCATCTATTCCCTTAGGTAGAGGGATAAGTTCAGAAGCTTTTACCACCATATATTCAGACCAAAAATCCATAACTAGTGGGACAATAGCAAAATCTCCTATCGACAGGCTACTTACTTTCGCTCCCTTCTCAATAACTTCCACTACTCCCTCATTACCTAATACAGCAGGCATAGGAGGCTGTATGCCATACTTTCCTTCAATACGATTTAAATCTGCTGGATTAATCGGTGAGTATAGCACTTTAAGCAAGACTTCATCTTGATTAAGAGGCTTTAGGGCTTTCTCCTTTATTTTTACTGTAGCAAAGTCTTCGGAAAAACTTTCATGAAATAGTTGTGAGTAGATCATAGCAAGCTCTTTATGCTTTTTTATTCTTGATTTTTTAAAAAAACCACTTAATATTCTTTGATTTGATAGGCCGAAAGAGATAGTAGATGCCAATTACTGAAATAGGACCCCAAAGCTTTCCAGCAGATTACTTGAGTACATCATCAAATCAAGAGCAACAGGATGCGATAGAAAGCAAAAAAAATAAAGATATTTTTATATACCCTATCCGAAAAGCTTTTCGCATCCTTTCATATAGAAATGAGCGTCTTATATCAGTAACTTATCGCCTATCAATCATGATTTTATCGGCAATGCCTTTAATTGCGGTTCTTAATAACTTCAAAAACTGCCGTGTTTTTTTAGAGTCTAAGCTTCCTTCATACCTTTATAAAGCTATCCAAGGGGCTTACTTAACTTATCTACCTAATATTACCTGGCACAGCTTTGATTCTCTAATGCAAGCTATCAATAGACAATACTTAGATAGGCCCTATGGAGCTCTAATCCTGGAAAGTACTGCTCTTAGTGATGAGGAAAAGGAATACTGCTTGCAAAAGTATAAACAGCTACTACACTATGAAAATGGAGACTGTAGCAAAGAGGTTTTATTTCTACAGTATGCGCTTAAATTACCCCGTAATAGCTACTTTTATCATAGCTTAGATGAAACTCAACTAGAGTCGTTCGAGCGTCTAGAAAAGCTTTGGGATAGTTTGATTATAGGCCAAAGAAATATAAAGAAACAAATTCTCTATGGACTAGCAGAAGAGTCCGCTCAGTCTAAAAGAATTCTCCCTGTACCTAAAGCTCTTCTTGGTCCTCCTGGTACAGGAAAAACTAGCCTTATTTTAGATTTTATGAAACAGGCAAGTTCTAGACCCATATGCTCTATTAACCTTGCTTCTATTTCATCTTTAGAAGAGTTAATTGGCTCTAAAGATTCACCAGGTATAATAGTAGATAAAGTTATCACTTCAGGAGTTTC
This sequence comes from Chlamydiales bacterium, assembly GCA_009937555.1. Lineage (GTDB taxonomy): Bacteria > Chlamydiota > Chlamydiia > Chlamydiales > JAACFD01 > JAACFD01. Next base: position 2,987 of record JAACFD010000164.1, read on the forward strand.
CAACCCGCTTTTATTCTTTGATGAAGCTGAAAAAGTAACCGACCCACAGATCCTATATTTTCTAGTTCAGATGACAGATCCATTCTATCAGAAGAGTTTTGTTGATAACTTTTTAGCTCCCCTATCTATTGATCTATCCCACTGCCCTATTTACTTCTCATTTAATAAAACTCAAGCTCTATCACCTGCTTTATTAGACAGGCTAGAACCCTATGAGTTCACTCCACTATCCGAAACTGATCTTTTAACAGTTCTTGAAAAAAAGCTTTACCCTGAAATCCTTAAACTAAGAGGTGAGGCTCCTGCTATTAAAACTGAAGAACTAAAATCTTGGCTAGCGAAGCAAGATACCTCTAGCATAAGGCAGCTAAGGTTTAGACTACTGCGCCTTCATCAATTGAAGGTTAAATCATTAACGCTTTGTGATAATAAATAAAATAGGGCAAGCTTTAGCATTAATTTTATCAAGCCTTTCACAGGAAAATTCATTTGGAGCTAAGCCCTTGAAAAGCTCCTCTAAGATCTCTTGCTCTTCCCTCCCCTCTGGATGTCCATTGTAGCACATGACACTAAGAACTCCCTGCGAAGGAATTAGTTCTAAGGCCTTTTTTATACTGATCAAAGTCGTCTCTTTGAGAGTTGTTATAGACTTATCTCCTCCAGGCAAATAACCTAGATTATAAATGACTAACCTAGGGTTAAAATCTATCTCAAAAGAGCTGTGGCAAGAGTGCTGAAAGCTAAGCTTTGATAATATATCTGAACCACACTGCGATGCAATATTCTGCTTGCTTAGCATGATAGCTTCTTGCTGCAGATCAATACAGTGAAGCCTACTCCCCTGCCAGTTCTGAATAAGGCTTGCGATAAAGACACTATCATGACCTTGCCCACAAGTAGCATCTACAACACTATCTCCCTCTACTAGTAATCCCTTCCAAATCTGATGGGCCAATAGAGTTTGAGAAAGTGTGAATAGTTTATCTTTGTGTAGCATGAAATTTACTGTTTATCGCTCAATTATGATTCTTGCATGGATAGCATAATTGATTTTAGCGATTGATAAAACACATTTTCTTTATTATAGCTTGAAAACCAAAGGTGTATATGATCCTGAACAGTTACAGACACATCTGCAAAAGCGCCAAAATGGTATAAGTATTCCTGTAGAAAAAGTTGAGTTTTATAGCGAAGTATTTCTTCTTTAAATAGCTTTGGAATATGTATTTTCATGTGGAAGTGTCGGTATAAAAATAACGATAAAATAGTAAAGGGAAAGGCCACACAGGCGCCCTCAATACAAGCACTACGATGAGACTGCTCATCTTCTAAAAAAAGTTGCTCATTCAGTATTGACGAAAAGGGTTTATGAAAGTCTGTAGCCAAGATTTTTTGCTGTATACCTTTAGCTGTGTACAGAGAGAATAAAAACTCGTGCCCTTTGTTAATGATATGTTTCAGGTGTTTAGGAGCGTATAACTCAAAAAGTGAGGGCAACTCTCTAGTATCACTATAAGATGGCAACTCGCTATCTTTAATTAAATTTACATTAGCTTTGTGGAGGTTAATAATCCCATCAACCCACTCAAGTATGCTTTCATTAAAACTTACTTGCCTTGCTGATAAGCTTTTAAAGCGTAGGAAAAACTCTTTACCAAGAGGTTGAGACAATAAAGGGATGGTATCTGTTGTAGTAAACTTCGCTCCTGAAGCATAAAAGCTTGTGAAGGGATGTTCTTTTACAACTCCCATATGATACCTCCTCTAAAATTTTGTTTGCTGAACCCTTTCTTAGGTAAATTTTAGACTGAGTTTTTTGATTTC
>JAACFD010000165.1 GCA_009937555.1 Chlamydiales bacterium
AAAGCTGTTGAACTAAAAAATCACCAACTTAGCGCTGACTTATTTTTTGATTGCTCATCAGACTTAGGTTTAATGAAAAAACTTGGCAATAACTATGAGCCGCCAAGCTCAGCTAGCTTTGAAAATATTTATAGCACTCATTTTTCTATCCCAAATCAAAAAAATGACGACCTTCCTGCCTATGATGAGTGCTACGCTACAGAAAGCGGATTTATAAAAGTAGACTATCTCTACCAGCTCAAGTCTATTACTTATTACTCAGATAAAAAAATAGATAAGCAAAAGTTAGTGGAGCTATGCGCAAAAGAAGGGATTTTTCAAACTGAAAATGCAAAAGAGCTTTCAACTCAATTGTCTTTTATAGATAACACTACTTCATTTGGACAAAAGCAGAAGATTTGGCAGAAAAATATCTTAAACTTTTCTACTTCACAATCCTCAAACTTTCCTCTAGAAGACTTTTCTATTAAGCTATTTAACTATTCAATTGAGCTACTTAAAAGAGTCTTTCCAGATCTTCCCATAAACGAAAGTGTTAGTAACTACTTTAATGAAAAGATAAATGAAGCTTTTGATGAAATAAACTTTTATGAAAGCCTATTTTTTACAAACAGCTCTCCACTAGGGAAAAAATATACTCCCTCAGAAAAAGTTAAGAGTAAACTAGATCTCTATCAAAATGCCTATGGACAATTTCCTAACTCTTCATTCCTGTTTTTCCCTAATTCACAGTCTTTATTTACTCATATTTTAACTCAAAGGGATAGCTACCCAAGCAGTTACAACCCTTTATTAGACTATCAAAATGAAACCTACTCTGTTCTGCATCAACTCAGCCATAAATTATCTGATATTGCAAAATCAGGAGAATCCAATAAAAAACTAGTGAGCTATATTAATAAGAGGTTAAAGAATGACTAACGCATCCCAAGCACTTCAGTCCATTGCTATCTACGGTACAGGAAATAGTCTATGGCTTACCACTTACCTCATGGTTTCACAGTTTTACACTGAAGAAGGCCTTCCCTTTAACGTCTATTGCATTGAAGATCCTACGCTAGAAGACAAGCATCCTCTTATCACTTTAGATCATAAAGTTTGGGAAAATGTTGTGTTATACTTACCTGATGAAGCTAAGTTTTTAACCCATACTAGAGCCGCTTTTTCAATCGGTGAGTGTTACGATCACTTTACTTATAAAAATGAGCACTCTTCATTTCATCGCTATGACTCTCTAGTCAGTGCTCAAGATAATGGTGATTATTCACAGGTGGTTAAAGCATGGTACCATCTCTATAAAAAAGGTGAGTATGAAGAAAGCTACGAAGAACTTTTCTTCCCCCATTCCACTGCAAATGCTCTTAACGCTATACCTTGTAAAAAAGAAGGTTCTCACCTGAAAAGTTTTTTCCCAACAGGAATGAACATTGACCCTTATTACAGCGCTCAAATCTTACAGGATTTATGCTTAAAATTTGGGGTTAAGATCATCAGAAGTTCAATAAAAGAAATAGAAGCTGAAGGTGATGCTTATATTAAGACTATAAGTTTTGCTAATGACTCAAAGCTACAAGCAGACCTTGTCTTAGATGCAAGTTCTTGCGAAGACTCTCCTTTTGCTAAAAAACAACATAACCCTATCCATCAGCTTCCCTATAAATACTCTAAGCAAAGAGTGATTCTAAGCAAAGTGCTCTATCCAGAGCAAGGAGCTAGCCTAGCTACGATGTTTAACTACCCCTTTAATAGCTCCAGTGCTTTTCTTCCCTTACCTACGCTGGTTAATCACTACCTAGCTACTCCAAATGGATATTTTATCTTATCCCCTGTGATGGATGGCATTATCCTACGTTATTGCTGTCACCAAGACTACCCTGAAGCAAAAATGAAACAAGAGATAAATGGTTTTGTAAAAGGAGAACAAGACGTCAGCCTTTTAAAATCTTTTGAAATAAATGGTTCATATATTGAGGAGCCTTGGAAAGCGAATGTGATCTATCTGGGAGGTGCTTGCTATCACCACTCTACCTTATTCTCTTTAGATGCTGAAATACTACTTTCTTCAATCCTCAACTCTTTTAATATATTTACTAGTAAGGATATGAACCCTACAGCCCAGCGCTACTACAAGCTTTTACAAGACTCATTCCGTATTAATTCCTTAACTCTTTATAACTATTTTTACTATTTAGCTCATCAAAATGACTACTGGCCAGGGGCTCCTGATGAAGATAAAAAACTCATAGAAGAAGAACTAGATGAGTTCATCACTCATCTAAAAGCTACTCATGGAGGAGTGCACTTTCCTGAAGCCCATAACTTCTTAAGCCAATCTGATTTTGATTACCTACACTATGGCTTTAAAGAAGCTCCATTTGAGCCATTTGCTTATATTGACACCGCTAATTGGAACTTCATGAAAGAGAAGCTCAAAAAGAACCTAGCTAGTTTCGCCTCTTTATGTCAAAACAGCCCACACCAGGCAATTGTACTAGGTAGCTTAAGGCAAGATCAGGTAAATAACTCCAAAACTTTAGGAGCTACATTTTTTTAATTAGAAAGTAGAAGGCAGCATGGATAATAAGATAAAAAAAATACTCATTGTAGGTGGCGGTACCGCAGGTTGGCTTAGTGCTCTATTTTTAAAGCAGCATTTAGGTGAGCATATCCATATTGCTTTGGTCGAATCACCAAATATTCCTACTATTGGAGCTGGTGAAGCAACCATTCCAGGTATGGTAGATTTCATTGATAAGCTTGGAATAGATGAGGAAGACTTTTTAGTTTCTTGTAATGCTACTTTCAAGTTTGGGATTAAATATACTCACTGGACAGATGCTAAGCGTGAAAACCCTATTTGGCACCCTTTTTTCTATTACGATAAACTGCACCCATCAATAGCTGACTTATACTTTCTGCAAAGAGATAAGTTAAAAGGTAAGCAAAGTCTTGCTGACTTTTGGTACCCAGACATGCCATTTATAGAAGCCAACAAAGCCCCAAGAGGCTTAGATGAAAAACCGTATTTTTGGGATATTGCTTATGCCTATCATTTTGATAACAATCTTTTAGCTGAATTCTTTGCCAAAGTGGCTAAAGAAAGAAACATAGAGCATATTAGTGATACTGTTACTGACATACAAATGCGCGATGAAAAGCATATCCAAAGTGTGCACACTGAAAACAATGGTTCATTGAAAGCTGATATTTTTATTGACTGCTCTGGCTTTAGGCGGATCATGATAGAAAAAAAGCTAAAAGCTTCCTACACGAGCATACAAGATAAAATTTTATGCGATAGAGCATTAGCTGTAAAAATTCCTTATAAGGATAAGGCAAAAGAACTAGAGTGTTTTACAACAGTAAAGGGAATGGACTCTGGTTGGATGTGGCGTATCCCTCTTTATGAAAATATTGGTTATGGTTATGTCCACTCTAGTCAACACATCAGTGAAGAAAAAGCTCTGGAGGAATTTACAAAAACCCTAGGTATTACTCCCGATGACTATAACTATATCCCCATGCAAAATGGCTACTTGGAAGAGTCATGGATAGGCAATTGTATTGCTGTAGGGCTATCCTCAAACTTTATCGAGCCTTTGGAGTCTACAGGGCTTTATTTTGTAACCTATACGTTAAACACACTGCTTGATCACTTTCCTTCCTCAACAAAAAATCTAGATACACACTCTAAATCCTATAACAAATTGCTACTGGATTTATTTAAAAGTGTACTGACCTTTGTTTATATGCATTATCATGCAAATGATAGAGAGGATACTCCCTTCTGGAAAGATAATAAATATAATCCCAGTAAAGATCGATCACTTGATGGCATCTATGAGAATTTCTGCAACCTATATGGTAAACCTGCAGTACATGCCATGTTGCCAGGACAAACTACGTTTAATGATCCCTCTTATACTTTCCTATTTGAAGGGCTTGGTGTTATACCTAAAGAACCCTCTCCATTAATGTCCTATGAGCGTTTTCGAAAGATGGCAGAGATTCAACAAAAGGCAAGCTTAGAACAGTCAAAGCGCTTAGAGGGTTTACCGGGTATCATTGAATTTTTAGATCATATCCATAAGAAAAAAAGTGGATATGTATAAACAACTTATACTTTGGCATCGCTATTGCATATAGTAATAGAAACTAAGCGTATAAAAGGAAATTCACCATGGCTTCTGTAGAATCTACCAGCTCTAAATCTTTTGAGCATCGAGATAGCAAGGTGCTCCCATTGCAAGACAATAAACGCCATAAAAGAAGAGAAGGCGAAGGACGAGGTCCTCATGTTGGCAATGATACAGATCAGTTAACTTTATCTAAAAAAAGCCAAGATTTTACCCTTGAGTTAGAACAAGAGGTAAGTAAGATTTTGGAAGATTACCCTCAATTTAAGACTCAATACTTATCAAAGGGTAAGTCTTTGAGTTCGAGGAATCAATTCTTTTTACAAGATCCATTTGTCTTAGCAAAAAAGAAGGTTAATCCCGAGCTAGAAGATTTCTATCAAAAAATTGATGCTATTGAGCGCTACCGAAGTGATCAAGTCAAACGTATACAAGATAGCATGAAAGAACAGCCATTGCTAAACTACGTAAATGACTTAAAAAAGCAGGTCTAAAGCGGTAAAAAACTAAACCCTTCTATACTTCAGGTATATTCTTATCTGCTATTCGCTCTTGCAAGAAGTTAAGGGTTTTTAAAAACCATTCTCTTAATGTTTCTAAAGTTGTCTGAGATTCTACTGGGAAATAGTGCCAAAGTAG
>JAACFD010000014.1 GCA_009937555.1 Chlamydiales bacterium
TAAGGTGTAGATATGAGAGTAAGATTACAAGATATCCCAATAAGTAAACCCAAACTCGATGAGCTACCTGTTTATAAAAATAACCCATGGGCTCCACATCCTGAACGCATGATTACTGTTAAACTAGAGTTTGATTCAGAAGGTAAGCCTATTAAAAATGCTACCGTTCTAACTGATGATGATGACACACCTATTAGGGCTCCTGGATTAAGTTTTGAATTATTACGTGATGCTATCAATAGAACAGGTTCGGGGCCAGCTCTCGTGGGCATGGCTAAAGGTATTGGTGGGATGGCAGTTTCCATAGCTTTATTTGTTAGCGCATTCAGCGAAGAATGACCCTACAGTTAGTTCTTGTACGTCACGCCCTTCCCTTAACTCAAACTGAAGCAAATGTCAGCAATGAGTTATTGAGGCCCATAAGTGAGGCTGGAAAAACTTTTCTCCACCAACTATGCTTAGAACTAAAAAGCAGCAATAGTTTTCCAGATAAAATCCTCACTTCGCCTATCCTACGGGCTAAGCAAAGCGCTGAAATAATAGCAAGCCACTTCCACACTACAGTAAAAATTACTGAAGCTTTAAGTTACGAATTTGACCCCGACTTGCTCATCAGAGAATTCTCAAGCTCTCCAGAGATTAAAACCCTTTACTGCATTGGACACAACCCACACCTTAGCTACTTTGCTCAAATACTTCTTAAGCCCTCTTATCAATTTGAAGGCTTAAAACCTGGCTGGGCAATTGCTATTAATTTTGAAGGTAAAGTAGAAGAAGCTAAAGGTTCTTTAAATAAACTTTTTACCTATTAATAGCTCTTTATCCCCACTTAACGAGCTTGACTTCATCCTCTCATTTTAAGATAATATTGCTATTAAAGTTCAATTCACTCAACCCCATACTAATAAGGTCGTTATGTTATCCAGGTCCATTAGAAAAAAATTTTTAGACTACTTTGAAAAAAATAAACACTACCGCGCTCCTAGCTCCCCTGTTATCCCTCATGATGATCCAACCTTACTATTTATCAATGCTGGAATGAATCAGTTCAAAGATACATTTTTAGGAAAGACACAAAGGGACTATAAAAGAGCTTGTTCCAGTCAAAAATGCATTCGTATGGGAGGAAAGCACAATGACTTAGAGAATGTAGGTCATACGTCAAGACACCTTACTTTCTTTGAAATGCTAGGTAATTTTTCCTTTGGGGACTATTTTAAAAAAGAGGCAATTGACTTTGCATGGGAACTAAGTTGCAACGTTTTTGAACTTGAGCCTGAAAAAATATGGATTACAGTCTTTAAAGATGACGATGAAGCTTATGAACTTTGGAAAAAACACGTTCCTGAGTCAAAAATTTTTAGATTTGATGAAAAAGACAATTTCTGGGCTATGGGAGACACAGGTCCTTGTGGTCCTTGCTCAGAGCTTTATTATGATAGAGGTCCTAAATATAGCCCTGCCAATAATCCTGCTGAAGATGAACCTATGGGAGGAGAGCGCTTCCTTGAATTTTGGAACCTTGTTTTCATGCAGTATAACCGTGATAATTCTGGTACGTTTAACCCACTACAGCAAACAGGTATTGACACAGGAAGTGGTTTAGAAAGAGTGGTAGGATTAAAAATGGGCGTTGATTCTGTTTTTGAAACAGACATCCTACGCCACTTAATTAGCCAAGTAGAAAAGGTTTCTAATATAAAGTATAACTCTAATGAAGAAAAGTTAGCTCCAGCTTTTCATGTTATTGCAGACCACATTCGCTCCTTAGCCTTCTCAATTGCTGATGGTGCTCAGCCTAGTAACCTAGATCGCGGCTATGTACTTAGAAAAGCTCTAAGAAGAGCCCATCGATATGGTAAAATCTTGAACCTCCATCAGCCTTTCTTACATAAAGTACTCCCCGCCTTAGTAGATTCTATGGGTGAAGACTACCCTGAGCTCAGAACTTCCCAATCACGTATTGAGGAAATACTAACTTTAGAGGAAGAAGCTTTCATCAGAACCTTAACTAAAGGTGGCAACTTACTTCAAGGAATAGTAGATAAAGCTCAAGGTAGTAAAAATAAAATCATCTCTGGAGATGATGCTTTCAAAATGAAGGACACCTACGGCTTTCCTCTAGAAGAAGTTCAATTAATAGCAAAAGATGCAAAACTTACAGTTGATATCAAGCGCTACCAAGAGTTAGAAAAGGAAGCAAAAGAGCTATCTAAAAAAGCACATAAAAGCCACAACCAAGAAGCTAAAGCTGGCATTTTTCAAGAGCTTGCACAGGATAATATTGCGACAACCTTTACAGGCTATGAAGAAACTGATACCACATCTAAAGTTCTTGCTATTGTAAAGAATGATGAAAGTACTCGAAGTATATCTGAAGGAGAAGAGGCCTGGGTTGTTTTAGATAAAACCCCTTTATATGCTGAAAAAGGTGGGCAGGTAGGCGATACAGGAATAATCTCCACAGCCTCTTCTGAATCACATGTTATTGATACACAATCGCCCTTCACAGGCATCTCTGCTCACTTAGTAAAACAAAATAAGGCTTCTCTCTCTGTTGGCGATAATGTTACAGTAACAGTAAATAAAAAAAGACGCCACCTTATTGAAGCTAACCATACAGCGACTCACCTACTACACTGGGGATTATGCCAGGTACTTGGAGAGCACATTACCCAGGCAGGCTCGTATGTCGATGACAAGCGTATACGTTTTGACTTTAACCACCACAAAGCTGTTTCAACAGAAGAAATCAGACAAGTTGAAGACCTTGTTAATGCAAGAATTAGAGAAAATGAAACAGTAAACTGCTATGAACTTGACTATCAAGATGCTCAAAAAAGGCAGGATATCAAACAGTTTTTCGGCGATAAATACGGTAAAACAGTTCGTGTAGTTGATATTGACTTTTCAAAAGAGCTTTGTGGAGGAACACATACCTCTCAGGTTGGAAATATAGGCTTCTTTAAAATTCTTAAAGAGAGCAGTATTGCTGCTGGTGTTAGAAGAATTGAAGCTCTGACAGGTAGCTATGCCGAAAAATTGATTAGACAGAAAGAAGATGTCATTTTTAAGCTAGCAGAAAAACTTAAAACTCCTTCAGAGAAAGTTCTTGAACGAGTTGAGAAAAGCCAAGAAGAGCTATTAAAGCTCACTCAAGAACTTAAAAAACTTAAGAAAGTTCAAAGTGATTCTATTTTGCAAAATGCTCTAGCTAAAAGGACTCTGTGCAAAAACATACCTTGTATTATCGAATCTGTAGAGATTGACCCTAAAGACCTTAAAGACTTTGCTAGTGATTTAATCCAAAAACTTCAGTCTGGTATTTTAGTCTTAGCAACTTCAAGTTCAGAAAAGTGCCAGGTATTTTCTCAAGTCTCTAAAGACCTTATTGAGAAAGGGTTTTCAGCAAATGATATTATCAAGGCTGTTGCTCCTATTATTAAAGGTGGAGGAGGCGGTAAAGCAGAACATGCTCAAGCAGGCGGCAGCTTACCTTCCGAAATACCGCAGGCTTTAGTAAAAGCAAAAGAAGTGATTGAGCAGAAGTGTTAAACGATCTTAGTAAAAGTCCTAAAGTTCAAGACCTTTTATCTATATGGGAATTAGGATATTCACTAGCCTTTGACAATCTATTCGACTGCTCAAAGGCTGCTTTGACTTCTTTGCTTCAAAGCAATGGAAGCGAAGATGTACTAGTCGTCACTTCTCGCAGTTTCCACGAAAACCTACTATATTATGATCTTAAAAGCCTTTCTTCTTCTGAAGTTTTAGACTTGCCCACATGGGAAGTTCTACCTTCACAAGACATTAAACCAAGCCCAGATTTAATAGGTGAACGCCTTAATACCTTAAAAGAAATTGAAGAAAAAAATAGCTCTAAAATTGTCATAACAAGCTTACAGTCTGCTTTACAAAAGCTTCCCAGAAAGGGTTTTCTTAACAACTTGCAGCTTTCTCCATCAACTGGAGAGGAAATCCCACCTGACAAGCTTATTGATACCCTTATATCCCTTGGGTACAAAAGATTGTCTATAGTTCAAGACAAAGGTGAATTTTCTGTCAGGGGTGGAATTGTAGATATCTTCCCTGTTAATACTCCTTCAGCCTATAGAATTGAATTTTTTGGAGATGAAATTGAAAGTATACGTTCATTTGACACAGCTTCTCAAAGATCAATAGAAAAAACAAACTCCTTTAATATCCTTCCCTCTAGTGAAGCTTCACTAATCACAAAAGAGGATAAGCCTGCCACAATCTTTGATTATTTAAGTTCTAACACTCTCATTGTATTTGATGGCCTAGAGCAACTGGAGGAAAAATTTGTTCACCTTAAAGGGGATATTGAAAAGAACAAACGCTTTTTTTGGAACTTAGAGGATTTCTTAAGGTTAACAGAAGAAAGAAAAAAGCTATTTTTTACAGAGAACCACCTATCAAAACTAAGTGAGCTAAAAAAAATAAAGTCTCTAAACTCTAAGGTTTCCTTATTTAACTTTAGTTTTTTTCAATATGAGTTTTCTTCAGCAATATGTAACTCCCCTTTTATATCTCTAGATGAAGCATTTGCCTCAAACGAAGAGGCAAAAGAAGAGGTAACTGGCTTTGATTTAATAGGTAACATCTCAAAAAGCATACATAGTGATGAGATTAATATATCGTTACTATTTGACTCTTCTAGAGAGTGGGAAAACATACAAAGAAAACTACTAGATAAAGAGATTACGCTTCCTACACGACTTAAAGCCACTAAAGGTTATCTTTCAAAGGGCTTTTATATTCATGATATTAAAACAGCTATCTTTCCTACTACAGAGTTTAGCCATAGATATAAAATTCGGAGACAAAAGCTCAGAAATACTCTTCACTTTAGCAGCCCTGATGTCCAGGAATTTCACAGAGGTGATTACGTAGTACACTATCAAAATGGTATTGGAAAATTCCTAGGAATGGTACGAAAGAATAACCACTTGGGACAAGAAGTTGATTTTTTTCACATTGAATATTCAGATAACACGACTTTATTTGTCCCATTAACCCAGGCCTATTTACTTAGTAAGTTTGTTGGTGTTAAAGATGAAAAACCCAGGGTTAGTAAACTAGGTTCAGCTAAGTGGAAAAGACAGCTTGCTACTACTGAAAAGTCAATTATGGGATATGCTGCAGACCTTCTAGAAGTTCAAGCAAGAAGAGAAATCAAAAAAGGATTTTCATTCCCTCCTGACGGCAAAGATACTCAGGCATTTGAAGAAGAGTTCCCCTATATACCAACAGAGGATCAACTCCAGGCTATTACTGATGTGAAACATGATATGTCAGAAGAAGTTTCAATGGATAGACTTGTGTGCGGCGATGTTGGTTTTGGGAAAACAGAAGTAGCTATCAGAGCAGCTTTTAAAGCAGTTGCTGATGGAAACAAGCAGGTAGCCATCTTAGTCCCTACCACTCTCTTAGCTGTTCAACATTATGAGACTTTTAAAATACGTATGCAGAATTTCCCGATTAATGTTGCGCTTTTATCCCGCTTTCAAAGTACTAAAGAAAGTAAAGAAATACTGCAAAAGCTTCGTGACCATCAAATAGATATCATAATAGGCACCCATAGACTTACCAGCAATGATGTTTCATTCCATGATTTAGGGCTGCTTATCATTGATGAAGAACAACGATTTGGTGTACGGGTCAAAGAAAAGCTAAAAAAAATTAAATCGCAATTAGACTGCTTAACACTTTCTGCTACCCCTATACCAAGAACACTGTATAGTTCATTGATTGGCATAAAAAATATGTCACAGATACAGACACCACCACAAGATAGACTTCCCATCAAGACTTTCATATGTGAAGCTGAGACTGAGCTTATTAAAGAAGCTATCCAAAGAGAGCTTAATAGAGATGGACAGATCTACTATATACATAACCGCGTAGAGAGTATTTATAAAGAAGCAGATAAGCTTTCAAATTTATTTCCGCACGCAAACATCGTAGTGGCCCATGGACAGTTAAGTGCAAATGAAATTGAAGATATTTTCCATAAATTCAAATACGGACAAGCTGATATACTAGTAGCTACTACTATCGTCGAAAGTGGTATTGATATCCCTCAAGCAAACACCCTTATTGTTGACCGAGCTGATCGTTATGGACTTGCTGACTTATACCAGCTCAGAGGTAGAGTAGGAAGATGGAATAAACCCGCTTACGCCTATTTTCTAACCCCTAAAAACAGAGGTATTAAAGAATTGGCTACTAAGAGACTGCAAGCCCTATTAGAAGCTTCCAGCTATGGTGGGGGTATAAAAATTGCCATGCAAGACCTAGAAATAAGAGGCGCTGGTGACCTACTAGGTACTAGTCAGTCTGGTCATATTTCAAGCGTTGGATTCCACCTATACTGCCGCCTTCTCAGACAAACAATAGACTCTCTAAAAGGGAAGAAAACAAAAGCATTTTATCACACAAAAATCGAGTGTCCATTTGAAGCTAAAATACCTACTCACTATATTGAAGAAAGCTCTCTACGCCTAGAGTTTTACCAGAGACTAGGTGAAGCTGAAAGTATCCAGGATATTGATCAAATCATTTCTGAAATGGAAGACCGGTTTGGAAAGTATCCTCCTTCAATAAAATGGCTACAATATTTAACAAGAATACGTTTAGAAGCTGCAAAGCGTAATATAGCTACTATTAAACTGCATAACTATTCAGTATCAATCCAAAAACAAATAGCAAAAGAGAAAACAGCAAGTTCTAGCTACCTTTTCCCTAAAGTCAAGACTCCTGAAGCATTTGAAAAGGAAATGTTAAAACTATTTCAGCGCCTATAGAAGAACCTAAGGCATAGTCTTCATGAGCTCTTCTCCCTTCTGATTAAAGCGAGCTACGGGCTCAGTAAACAGATGGAAATGCGTTCGGTTTTGATTCCATAAAACGATATCTGTTACCCCTTCTTCTCTAACGCAAACATCTTCATCCAAGCCAAGTATGGAGCGGTCTAAATAATCATGAGTCATTAAGACTTTAAAAAGGTGCTCTTCTCCAACCTGAGGGGAGATTTCCTTTTTAGAGGCACTTCTTTTTACAAATACATCAGACTCATCAGTTCCTAAGACAGCTATAGATAAGCTTAAACCTTTAACTTCATGAGCTCATGCCATAAATGTCCTAATTATTTCATCGCCACCCCATTGGCCTTTTTCACTTAGAAAAGATATAGCCTTCTCAATCTTTTCATCTACTGGAAGTTCATCTGGGTTTTCTGCATCAAACTTAGCTAAGGCTTCAGTTGCACTATCTAAGGCTCCCTGGTGCGCTGCAGGAGGTAATTTTGCAGGATCATCACCCTCTGACAATGATAAGCTGTAAAAGGCTCTAGTTACTAACTCCTCTTGCTCTTGTAATACGATTGTCCTATAACTATCCACAGCTTCAGCCAATCTATCTCTTCTCTGTTCTTTTATAGACTCATATGCTGCTATCAAATCATTAAACAGCGAACTATGGCTCCTTTCCTTTTCTGCTTTGGGTTTCAGGTTAGCAGTCCATTTATCTTGCATATATTCTGTAAGACACTGTCTAAAACTAAATGAGTCAGAGATCCCATCTTCTTCAGCTATATGACCATTTGATATCATGTAAGCCCACAAAGAATGAAATAAACAGTTTCCATCTGATGGAATATCTGCAAGCTCTTCTCCTCTAATATAGACTTCTAGATCTCTATCAAAGGGTGCTATAGGAGCTTGCTCTGTATCAGAAACTCTCCCCACATAATCTCTTATATGTTCTATATCGCCATTTTGACACCTAGGATAATAAACTGAAATAGGGTTGTGAGCTTTATATTTCTCTAGATTTGTGATTGCAGCAGTTGCATAGTTTATTTCATTAAGCAACTGTTCAGATTGGTATATCATGGTGTAAATAGCAGATATAATCCTAAATAACTCTGCAGAAGGCTCTCTTGTTATAGGGTCTGTAGAAATCTCTGCATGAAAAGCTTGAATCTCTTTGTGTAATTCTTGAGCCTCTTTTAATAAAGCAGGCTTTTCTTCAAGCAGAGCTTCAGATAGGCGCGCTTGAAAGGATGCAAACCTAGTTGTGGTATGTTCAAAAGCAGGAGCAAATTTTGCCACTTCTGACCTTTGGCAAGTTGATAGCAGTTGACTTGCTTCGCTAAGTAAGCCCGTTACCGCATACGGGAAAGCTTCATCTATAGAAGGTTCAGCATAAACTACTGTAGATCCAATATTGTCATTATAAAGTTTATTTACTCTTAGAGAGAGAGCTCGCAAATCAGCTAGTAAAGGAGAAAGAACAACTTGCGTCTCAGAGCAGGAGCTAGACAATTCTTCAACGGTCACTTTATCTTTAGTAAGGTAGTCTCTTTTAATTTCTTCAAAAGATTTTTTAAGATCTGAAAACTGCTTTACTAAGGCTTCTTGCTTTACTGACTTCTCAGCAAAAAAAGAATTATAAATAGTCCTACTAACAAAGTATAAACCACATGTCCCTAAAAAAGCTGCTCCCAATAGTGATGTTCGGGATAAATTAAAACTACTTGCCATTACCAATACTCTTCATACTACACATTGATCCAATCATAATGTAAGCCTGAAACATGTTCAACCATAATATAATTTGAAGGATCAACTCCACTTAAATTAATCATGTCTTTTATTCTATAATGCTTGTATCCCCACATTGCCTTTGAAAAGCTATTCTCTATAGAAATTTCCTCTTTCTTCTCAGGAGGTGTCTTTTCATCTATAGGCTTTTCCCTAAACTTATCTAAAATAACAAAGGCAATATCTAAACTTTGAGACAAAGCTATCATTACCTCAGGACCACCCCAGGTATATTCATGCTTCAAAAATCTAACAACACTCATTGGGTCTTTTGGATCTAGTAAATATTTTGATGGATTCATTAAAAAATTATTGACCAGTCTCAGTTCTTTCTCTTTGTCTACTATGTTAGATTTTAATAAATCAGCCTTAGCTTTGCTTTTACATGACTTTAAATTATTTTCTTTCTCAAATATTTCAGCCTCTACGATCTCTTTCTTAATTTTAAAAAAATCTACTGCCTGAGTATTTGTAGCTTCAGCATCAAGCAACATTTGCTCTACACTATGCAAAATAAAAGGGTCTTCCCTTTCAATACCTTCTTTAAATAACTTGCCAACAATTTTTCGTACCCATTTTGAGTTTATAGCACCTTTAGAAATTGCTGCATCAGGCCAAATCCCTTTAAGCCTTAAGTTAGATTCATGCTTTTTTAAGTACTCTGCTATACAGTAAAACAAACAGTTACCATCAGCTTTTTGAGGCTTTAAAAGACGATTATCAACTATAACTCTCCTCTTTCTCAGAGGTATACCATTGGCTGCTGTTAGTGCTTCAGATAAAGGCACTTCTTTAGGACTATAAAAACCAAAATCTGCTTTCCTAGCAGCTGCATAATTTCTTCTAAATGTCGTGATACAGCTTTTAAGAGCTGATAACTTATCTAAAGCGATGGTCACAACACGATTAGATGAAACTTTTTTAAGCTGTTTTATAAGGTCTTGGCAAGAATTTTCAACTTCATCAGCATATAAAGGCAGGTTCATAATATCTGCCAAATCTCCACCTTCAGGATCATAAAGTTCTCCGTTAGCTCTGAATTCAGGAAAATTACCTGCTTTCATCTGTGCAAAACCATCTTTGTCAGGAAACAAGTGAAGTAGCCTTACAGCTTTATCTAAAGGCTTTATTTTCATATCGCTAATTGCCCTGGAGGGCTTTAAAGAAATTGAAGGTGCTTTTACTGCAGAGCTTGGCCTAGCTCTAGGCAAAACAGATTTTTTTTCTAGAAGCTTAAGCTCTTGAAGAGCTTCAAATGCTAACTTTTCAGCAGCCTTATCACCCTCACAGCTTATAGAATCAGGGGCTTCGGACAAGATATAATCACTTACCAAAGAGGTACAGAATGATATAAAAGTGGTCATAGAGTTAACCTCTGTAATAAATACCCATGTTTTGACTAGGCATTTTAACAGACAAAGGTAAAGATAAGGTAAAGATTAGTAATCGTCTGTAGCTAATCTCTCAGAGAAACTTTTGATAATCCTAACGCCTTTTTCTACATGATCTTGAGTATAGCGCTCAAATACTTGCTTTGAGCTTTCTTTTGTTTTTATACCGTCTGGATTTAAAGGCAAATCTGAGATAAGTAACAGTGCCCCTAATGGAAAGCGACGCTTATAACCTACTATAAAAAGGGTTGCACACTCCATCTCTATCACCTGGGCTCTATTTTCGTCTAATCGCTGCTTGAAAGCTTCATTAAACTCCCAAAAGCGCACGTTAGTAGTAAATGCAATTCCTAAATGAAAAGGAACTAAACTTTTTTCTAGAACATTACTTACTTCTCTTTGAATATAGAAGTTACTCATTGCTGGAACTTCTTTAGGGAAGTAGGATTCAGAAGTTCCATCACCTCTTATACAAGCTACAGGTATAAAGTAATCTCCAACTTTGTAATCATCTCTAAGCCCTCCACACATACCTAAAAAGATACTCGCCTTAACCGGTAGAAATGAACATAGGTCTACTACTAAAGCTGCTGCTGGAGACCCTATTCTAAAATCAATAATGCTTACATCATCCTTTTTACAGTGGGCAACTTTAAACATTAAGCCTTCTTGAGCTGTAACCCCTCGGCTTTCACAAAAGTAGTCCACATACTTTGGAAAGTTAGTTAAAATAAGATGAGAGCGAAAATCCTCAACACTACACCCTGAGTATCTTTCAAGAGTATCTCTCGCTATTTTTTCTTGATGAAAGTCCATATGTTATGACCCCGGCATTAATGGCCCTAAAGCTTTAGATTTTTCTTTATATACGGTAAAATGATGCTCACACCTTTGACAGCTCACTTCTTTTTCTAGCTTACCCCAAATTTCACGGTACCCTTTCCTGCTTTCATTAATCCATCCGCAATCAGGACATTGATGATACATCTGGTAGATAGAAAAGGTATGATCTGCTTTTGATTGGTCCATGAGCCTAAAATCCTTTTATATTATTTTTTAGAAAAAATTGCTTGTAACATAGAAGCTAAAAAGCCTAAAGGCTTCTTGGGTTCTTGATGAAAACTTTCACCCCAGCCATAACTTTCCTGCATTTCAGCTCCTTGAAAGCTATTTCCTCCTTTAATTTCAGAGCGCTCTTTTTTAAACTCTGAATCTTTAGTTGCATTTTTATACTCATAAACATACATGGCTTAACTCTCTTAAAACGATCTCTCTTTCTTGCAGAATTCACCAATTCAGTAAATTTTTTCAAGTATTATTCCAAAGCTAGCTCTATTATTATAGCTAACAATAAGTGAGTTATAAAACAGTAGACACAAGAAAGAAAGATGTGATATTCTAAAAATTATTACCTAAAGCAAAAAAAGGAAAGCACTTATGGCACAGGTTGCTACAAATGACTTCAAAGCAGGACTTAAAATTGAAATTGATAATCAACCATTTACCATTGTATTCAATCAGTTTGTAAAACCGGGTAAAGGACAAGCCTTTAATAGGGTTAAGCTAAAGAACTTACTAAACGGAAAGGTAATTGAAAAAACATTTAAGTCTGGAGATAAAGTAGATGTAGCTGAGGTTGAGGAAACAACCATGCGAATGCTTTATGTAGATGGAAGTGATGTGGTCTTCATGCACGATGAATCTTTTGATCAAATCACCTTAAATATCGATAACCTTGGTTCTACTAAAGAGTGGCTTAAAGATGACACTATTTATGAAATTATCTTCTATAACGGTGAAGCTATTTCTGTAGAACCCCCTACATTTATGGAACTACAAGTTACTGAAACAGATCCTGGAGTAAAAGGAGATACTGCTCAAGGAAGAGTAATGAAACCTTCTATCTTGGAAACAGGTGCAAAGGTACAAATACCCATTTTTATTGACCAAGACGAAATTATAAAAGTAGATACGAGAAGTGGTGAGTATGTTTCTAGGGCTTCAGAAAACTAGTCCCCAAGATTTTGCATTAAAACTGAAACACCGTAGTGAAATGCTTCGTTTATCTCGAAGCTTCTTTCACAAGCGCGGGCTTTTAGAAGTTGATGTTTCTATGCTGTCGACAACAGCTCCTATCGATCCTCATATTGATCTTGTTCAAGCATTTTGCTGTGGAGAAGCTCATTACCTGCACTCTTCTCCTGAATACGGGATGAAGAAACTCTTAGCAGAATGCTCTCAAGATATATATCAAATCTCTCATGTATTTAGAGATAATGAAAAAGGCTCTTTCCACTCTCCTGAATTTATGATGGTAGAGTGGTATCGCATGGGGATAAGCTTTGAGAACATGTTTCTTGAAACCAAAGCCTTTATTGAGCTATTTGTAGGGAAGCAAGAGCTTGATACTTTAACCTACAAAGAAGCCTTTCAACAAGCGCTTAACATTGATCCCTTCAGCACTACTACTAAAGACCTTTTACAACTATGTAAAGACTTAAATATAGATCTTTATAGTGGAGCTCAGACCAGAGAAAACTTGCTCAACCTTATACTTTCTTCAGCTGTAGAACCGCACTTTAATCCCAATCATATTACTGTCTTATGTGACTACCCTCCTCATGAGGCTGCACTAGCAAAGACTGAAAAAAATGAAGAAGGACAAGAAGTTGCAAAACGTTTTGAAATATTTTTCAAAGGTCTAGAATTAGCTAATGGCTATAAAGAGTTAACCGATGCAAAAGAGCAAGAAAAGCGCCTTGTTCAAGCTCAGCAAAAACGTTCTGCTTTAAATAAACTATCCTACCCTATTGATAAAGATTTTATCCAAGCACTAAAAAAAGGACTTCCTGAATGCTGCGGGGTTGCTGTTGGTTTTGATAGACTAATGCTTTTAAGTGAGCAGCAATTACTTGTAAGCCGTTAACGGCTTTTTCTTTTTAAAGACCTAACAAAATCTACTCCTGTTGCACATTCTGGAGGAACAGATTCCCCAAAAGTTGCTACCAACTCCTCAAAGGCTTCATGCAATTCTGGATCCTGCATCATAGTTCTAAATTCTTTGACATTTGCCAGTTGCTGCGCTGCTGTTTCAAACCCCAGTAAACACTCTTTAGGTTTTGTAGTTCTTGCAAGACCTGTTATAATAGTTTTAAAGTTACAACGATCAGAGTCTACAGATCTAGCTCCAAACTGCTGCAGCTTATTAATCATAAGGCCAGATAGCTTATTTAAAGCATTTCTCCCCTTTTGAACTCCTTCTATTAACCTAAACTGATCATCAATAGATAGCATTTTATCAGCTCTTACTCCTAATGCAGCAAGAGCTCTTGCTGCTGTCTCAGCAGTAGCAAGTTCAGTAGAACTTTCAAGAGTAGCTAACCTCTCGCTCTGAGCCTGATGTTCAGCTTGAAGCTTCTGAAGGTCGCCTAAAGTTACAACTTTGTCTGCCTCAGCACGAGCTTGAGCCTCTTCAGCTAACCTAATCTTGTGCTCAAGTACCATTGCATCTCTTTTAGCTTTCGCTAACTCCTCCTCTAATTTTGTAGACTTATTTGCCTTTCTAGCCATTACTTTATTTGCTTCTTTCCTTCCCTCTAAATCTGTTTTAAGACCTCTTACCTCTCCAACTAAACTTGTATTCTCTAATCTAATCGCTTCCTTATCTTTCTCTAGCTTCGTTACCTTTGTTTGAGCAGCCGCTAGCTTCTTTTCAGCTGCAGTAAGTTGATCCTGAAGATCACTTAGGCTACTGCTATCAACCATACCTTCTAGCCTTGAAGTAAGTTCTTCGTATCTTCGATTTGCTTGAGCCATTCCCTTTCGAAGACTCGCTACACTCTCACCTTCTCCAAGGTCTCCTAGACGTTCTTGTAATTCAGATCGCTCGGTAACAACTTCTTCTAATTTTGCATTTAAATCTGCTACAGTTTCACCTTCTGGGAGTCCTTCTAAACGAGAACGCATCGCTTCAAGTTGCTCTGTTAACTCTCTCACTTGAGCCTGACTACTATCTAGATCTGATCTATCAACTTTTGCATCGCGCTCATCACGTACTGATTTAAGGTTTCTTGTTAACTCCTCTTGTCTTTCTTCAAGCCCACTAATTTTCCCTTCTGCTTCTCCAAGTGCTGTAGTTTTTTCTTCAAGGCTTGCTTTAACAGCATCGCGCTCCCCTGTTAAATCCCCTATTGCTTCTTTCAAATTAGCTATCTCACTACGAAGGCTCTCTGCAACCTCTCCTCCTGAGCCTTTAAGCTCTCCAAGAGACACTTCTAAGCTTTCCTTCAGATTAATCATACCTGCTAGTTGCTGTTCTAGTTCACCTTTCGAAGAGGTTAATGTTTCTACTTGTTCAGTTAAACGAGCGTTATCACTAGCTAATGTTTCTTTTTCTTCTGTTAACTTTAATAAACTTGCCTCAAGCTCTTCTATTTTTTTCTCTAAGGGTCTTAACTTTTCAAGTTCTGCTTCTTGAGTTTCTACTTTTTCTTCAAAGCCACTAATTTTCCCTTCCGCTTCTTCCAGTGCTACAGTTTTCTCTTCAAGGCTTGACTTAGCTGTATCTCGTTCTGCTGTTACAGCCCCTAACTGCTCCTCTAGCTCTCTTATTTTCTCTCGAAGAGCAGTTGCCACACCCCCTCCACTTTCCTTAAGTGAGGGCAGCTCTGCTGTAAGCTCTTCTAAGTTTTCTGCTAGCTTGGTTTTCTCTGCTGTTAGTGAATCTACCTGATCACTTAAGCCTACTTTTTCACTAAGTAGGGTATCTCTTTGCTTCCCTAATTCGCTTAGCTCCTGCTTTAGAGCTTTAACTTCATCTCTTAAGGGCCTTAATTCTTCGAGCTCAGAACCCTGTGAGGCTACAGTTCTCTCCAGGCCTTCATTGGCAGCTCTTAACCCTTCGTTTTCTTTTTGAAGGGCACTTAACTGCTCTTTAAGACTTTCTAATGTTGCTCCACCTGCATCTTCAATACGACTCTCTGCTACTTCTAACCTTGCAAGGGCTTCTGTTAACTTTTGCTGAGTTTCATCAAGCTGTGCTCTTAAAGGATTCTCCACCTCCCTTGATACTTGCTTTTTCCCCGCACGGTCAGTTTTAACCTTTTCTCGGTACTTATCAGCCACTCCTTTTAAATCTGACTTAGCTGTCTCTAAATCCCCCCCTTCTTTTAGCTGATTAAGTAGCTCTGTTTGTCTCATATTTTGCTTAATTGTCTCTAGATCCATTCCTGGGCCATCAGATGACTCCTGCATCAAGGCTAAAGCTTCCATTCCTTCATAGGCTAGAGTATTTAAAGCTTTTTGAGCTTCCGCTTGAGTCCTTTGTGCAGCTTTTAGTAAAGGAGTTCCCTCTTCCCAATCTCCAGATGCTGTAACCTCACGGTTACCCATTAAATCTACTTTGTAGCTCCCCTCAAACTTACTCATATTTTCAGTATGAGCAAACATATCTAACCAAGCTTGAGCAAACTTATCCTGAAGGGTGACATTTTCAATCTTTCCATCAACAAGAACTTCAACTTTTATAGAGTAGTCTTTAGCATCAAGCTTTTCAATAGTCCTGCCAGCGGAATCCACACCTCTGGAAGAAGCGCTACTGTCAGAGCCTTCAGGACCTCCAGGAGGTCTTGTATGACCTATGCCTCCAGGGCCTAATGTTGGATCTAAATCACCCATAATATTCTTTAGGTTAATAGGTTTAGCTACAGAAAAGGGAAGCTACTTCATCGCTTCCCTGAACCTATTATACCCTGATTTTTGGGCTGTGTAAAAGCCTTTTTTAAGTTTTCATAAACAACTTAATAACAAGCTTTTACACGGAGTGATTTTTATGTGAAATGTTAAGATTTCTTAAGAGCCGAAATCATCCAATACAATGTTAGATGGAGGGACCCCATAATCATCCAAAAGCTTAATCACACTTTGGTTATGCATTGGTGGTCCACAGATGTAGTATAGACACTCTTCAGGCTCATCCATTTTCTTAAGTTGTCCTTCTTCAAAGGCTTTGAAAAGAAATGCTGTTTTAACTGGATCATCAAGATCCCAACCAGCGTCAATGTCTTCCTGTGTAGGATTAGATAGTACAAGACGATAATCAAAGTTCTCAAAATCTTTTGCAAGCTTCTCATATTCATCTTGATAAATATTTTCTTTAAGTGAACGAGCTCCATACCATAGAGTGATTTTTCTTTTAGAGTTTTCAGTTCTAAGTAAGTGCATGATGTGACTTCTACCAAAGGAAGACCCCGCCCCACCAATTAAAAATACAAGCTCTCTATCATCATTAATCATAAATGATTCACCGTATGGGCCAGAAAGACGTACTTTATCACCTGGCTTTAGAGAGAAAGTATATGAAGAACAAATCCCCCAAGGAATGCCACCAGCTATTTTCCCTTGAGCATCAAATGGAGGGGTTGCAATCCGAATATTAAACATCAACTTCCGACCTTCTGCTGGATATGAAGCCATGGAGTAGGCTCGAATAGTATCATCAGGCAAATCAGAAAAGTCAATATCATGACCAAATACTCCAAACTTCTCCCAGTCCTCGTAGTACTGTTCTTCCATTGTCTCTTTCCAATCTTCTGAATTGGTTTTAAAAGTCGGGACATGAAACTGAAGGTAACCTCCAGATTTGTAAGGAACATCTTCAGGAACTTCTACTACTAACTCTTTAATGAAAGTAGCTACGTTATTATTACTAATAACAGTGGCACCCCACTCTTTAACACCTAGTAGCTCATCTTCTATCTCTACACCCAAATCGTGCTTTACTTTTGCCTGGCAAGATAAACGCCAACCTTCTAATAGCTCTTTTTTAGAAAAAGTACTTTTATCTGTTTCTAGAGGATCTGGAGCTCCTTCTATTATTTTAACCTTGCACTGCTTACAAGTAGCTTTTCCTCCACAAGGTGAAGGTACAGGAATTTCACAAGCTGAAGTTAACGTAGCTAAAAGAGTAGAACCGCCCTCTACATCTTTAGTCAACTCCTCGTCTTCATTAATACGTATTTTACATAGTCCGGTATCTACTAACTTAGCTTTAGTAAATAGAATCATAGAAGTTAGTAAAACTCCTATCGCTACAAAAGCAAAACTAGCAAATATACTCAGTTCAAGGTCAAAGCCTTCCATACAAAAAACCTCTAAATTTAAAACTACAAATAGGCCTATATGTTTATAACTTCATCCTAATGAATTAGCCTATTGCTTTCAAGCAAATGCTGCTTAATAAAAATATCCCTTTAACCTAAGTAAGTTCCAAGAAAAACACCAGGAAATTAAAAGCTTTTTTTTAAAAATAACCTTGATCAGTACAAACCCTCATGAAGTCTCTTAAAAAGCAGATCAAATACTAACTACACCTAAAGATAAAACTAACTCAAACTAATTAGTAAA